>JAEZUH010000116.1 GCA_023443485.1 Bacillota bacterium
GACCAGTCTCGGAGAAATTGTATAAAACACTTCCGAGGTGACCACCTTTTCTAGTGATTGCAGTTCGCACTTCGGTAAATGCGCGATTGCTGTTATCGGTTAGCGTATCAATAATAAACAAAGAACCACCAGGCCCTAAAGCTTCATAACGTCCGCTTGAATAAGCTTCTCCTGAACCGCCTTTGGCTTTTTGAATGGCGCGTTCAATAACGTCTCGGGTGACACTTTGACCTTTCCATTTATCAATTGCTGACCTCAAGGCCAAATTCATCGTTGGATCAGGTTCTCCTGATTTCGCAGCCATGTAAATTTCCTTTGATGCTCTCATAAAGAGGGCGCTCTTTTTTGCAGCTGTTGCTGCCATTGATTTAGCTCTAACTTCGTGTGCTCTTCCCATAAACAACACCTCCTATAGCCGTCAAAATTCTATCAAAGCTTTAACTTTATTTAAAGTTTAATATTCAACATCTTCCAAAACAAGCCCTTCGCTCGGGGCTTTGTAACGCACGATTTCTCTATGCTTTTCTTCGTTCAAGTGATGAGAAATAAATGTGATTGGTTCTCTATTTTCTCCAATTGCTATCGCGGTTCCGACCATGAAGCGAATCATATATTTCATAAAGCCATCTCCATAAAAATCGATTCTGACTTTATTTTGCTCTTTGTTCACTTCAGTCCGAACTATTCGAAAAAAATTCTTCTCATCGATGTCTTTGGAGGTAAAATCCTGAAAACAATGTTTACCGGCAAACTCATTAATCGCCAGAATAAATAATTCCACATTGATTGGTCTTAAAAAATGATAACAAAATTCGTTGGTAAAAGGATCATTCTCGCCAAAAACAATCGTGTATGAATAATGTTTCTCTTTGGCAGAAAATCGAGCGTGAAAATCATCGTCAACTTTTCTAAAAGAAATTATATGAATATCAGGTGGTAAAAGCTGATTGCATGAATATCTCAACTTATTAATATCAGTTTCATTGTTAACCTCAAAATGAAAATACTGCCCGCGAGCATGAACACCAGCATCTGTTCTTCCGCTTCCACATATTGCAATATCCCTATTAAGAATTTGAGATAAAACCTTTTCAATTGTCTCTTCAATTGTCGGTGCATCTGGTTGTCTTTGCCAGCCTTGATAAGCAGTGCCTTTATAGATTACTTTTCCTAATAATTTCATAAATATCCCTTAAAAACCTGGATTAATTTTGAAGATTATTTCAAATACATTTATTCCACCAGCAGAAATTTGATCAAACACAAACAAAGTGATTATTCCTCCAATGAAAAGAATGGTAAACAGGAAAGCAAATAAATCAGCGACTCTGAAGCGAAGGATGTGAAAGTGAGTTCGTTTTGCCCTTGGGTTATAACCCCTAACCTGCATTGCGTTAGCTAGTTCTTCCGATCTTTCAATAGCAGAAACAAAAAGAGGAATGATTAAAGAGATAATTGCTTTGAAGCGTTTGAACAAACCCCCATGATTAAAATCAACTCCTCGGGAAGATTGGGCTTTCATAATTCTCGCCGTCTCATCCAATAATGTTGGAATAAAGCGAAGAGCAATAGAAATTGTCATAGCAATCTCGTGGGCAGGAAATCGAATTAATTTCAAAGGGCTCATGTACCATTCAAGACCGAATGTCAAATCCATAGGTTTAGTTGTTGATGTTAAAATAAGCATCAAAATCAGCATCAACAAAAGACGCAAAATGATGTAACCAGATTGATAGAAAGCTTGCCAATATATCGGATAATCTGCAATGTAAAAAGCTACGGCTGTTCCGGTATAGTTGCTATTTGGAATCAAAACATAAACAGCAACGACAAAAATAGCTAAAAACCACATTCCTCGAAGACTACTAATTAGGCTTAAAAAACTTACTCTAGAAACAAGCATCAATATTAAGAATAACAAAAGATAGATTCCACTAAAGAGAAGAGTGGTTGACATGATTTTGAATTGGAAGAAAATCACCACCATCAAAGAAATTACTAAGAATAGCTTGTTTCGTGGATCCAGGCGGTGAGTAAAAGTGTTATATGGAGTGTATCTACCTAGAGCAATGCTGTTCATGATCGCTTCCACTCCTTGATTTGATTAATGAGATCTTGAGTATCCTTAATGCGATTTATATCGATTGGGAGACCATGATTTTTTAGCTTATTTGCGTATTGAAATAATAAAGGTATCTCGATAGAAAAGTTGCTTTCGACATCTCTAAAAAGATCGCTTGGAGTGCCTTCAAAGACCAACTGTCCCTCTTTGAGAACGAAAACTTTTTGACAGTATTTAAGAACCAAATCCATATCATGAGTGACAAGAATAATTGATTTGCCTTGATTATACATTTCTTCAACAAGAGACATAATGTCAGCGGCGCCTTTAGGATCTAGGCCAGCAGTTGGTTCATCGAGTACTAAAATGTCGGGTTCAATAGCTAAGATGCCCGCGATGGCCACCCTTCTTTTTTCGCCACCGCTAAGTTCAAAGGGAGAACGTTTAAAATAAGATTCATCAAGTCCAACAGAAATCAAAGCTTGATGAGCTTTGTTAAAAGCTTCTTCTTTACTAGCTCCAAAATTTTTTGCACCGAAAGCAACGTCTTTTTCAACCGTTTCTTCGAAAAGTTGATATTCGGGAAATTGAAAAACAATGGCTAGATGCTTTCTTAGTTGTTTGATTTTTTTGTTTTTATTCTTTTTATTCGATATCAGAAAATCATCGACATGAACTTCACCTTTTGTAGGAATTAATAAAGCATTCAATGTCTGAATGAGAGTTGATTTTCCACTGCCAGTTTGTCCTAAAATTCCACAAAAAGAATGACTTTCAATTCCTAAAGTCACTCCTCGTAACGCCTCTGTTTGGATAGGGGATTTTGGCAAATATGTATAAAACAAATTGTTTACTTGGATTGGCATATTGCCTCCACAATCTCATCGAGCGTTTTTTCTTCTGAGATCTCAATGCCTATGTCTTTTAAATTCTTAATAAAATCCAAAATAAATGGCATATCAAGACGGTATTTTTTTAGTACTTCGCGATTCGAAAAGACCACACTTGGCTTCCCACTCATGACAATTTTTCCTTGTGATAACACGATTACTTCATCGCTAATAAAAGCTTCTTCAACATCATGAGTAATGGAAATTATAGTCAAATCAGGATTACTATTTCTCATTCTTTTAATGACATTAATAATTTCTTTTTTCCCGTTCGGATCAAGCATTGAAGTAGCTTCGTCAAAAATTATGATATCAGGAGACAATGCTAAAGCGCCCGCGATTGCCACGCGTTGCTTTTGCCCCCCCGAAAGCATACTTGGTTCTTTTTTAAGATATTTTCCCATGCCAACTTCATCAGCAAATGAAGCAATGATGTCTTTCATTTCGGGTTGAGAAACACGTTTATTTTCTAATCCAAAAGCGATATCATCTTCTACCGTCGACCCAATAAACTGGTTATCTGGGTTTTGAAAGACCAAACACATCTTTTCACGAATAGTATTAATTGTTTTGTCGTTAAGAAGAATCCCATCTACGAAAATTTCTCCATTGTTCCGTTCAAGCAAACCAATGAGCAATTTTGCTAATGTACTTTTGCCAGAGCCATTATGTCCAACAATGGAGATGTGCGAACCTCGAGGAACAGAAAATGAAACTTCAGATAATACCTGGTGGGTCTTATCGTATGAAAAACTTAAGTTTTTAACAACTATTTCATCCATAGGGGTAATTATATCATGTTGAATATTTATAAAAAATATCAATTTGACATAATATCATTACATGATGTGCGAGATAGCCAAAGCTAGTTTTTCCTTAGCATTTTTCAAAGCATAATAGATTTGAGATTTTGACCATTTAAACATTTTCATGATTTCAGTTGGTTCGTATCCTTCAATTGTCAATTTCATGACAATTTTTTCGTTTTCTGAAAAACCATTTTTTGGGTCATTAATAATATTAAGAAAAGTGTCTTCCACAATTCCTTTTTCTATTTTGACATCGGTCTCTCCAATTATTTGGTCATTAGAAAAATTATCTTCGTTCTGTTGGTCTAGCGAAATTCCATTAAATGTTTTAGCGTGATGAAAGTACGAGTTCTGTTGATTGTACTTTATCATCGCGTTTGTCGCGATAGTCCGCCAATAGGGATAGAACACTTGTATGCTATTTGAAAAGTTTTTTACTGCAACTAAAATTGTTTCTTGAGCAACCGAACACAATTCTTCCACTGTAATACCACTATGTCGATTTGCGTTAAAGAACTCAATGGCTAATCCATAGGAATATCTTTGATATCTTACACAAAGCTGATTAAGTGTGTCATAATTTCCGGTCTGCGCTAAAAGAACGCACTCTTCGTCGTTAATATCTTTTAAAGACATAGACTTCCTCCTTTCTAAGGGAGGACTCCATCATTTATTTCTGATTCTACTTAACAAAATCCCGGCCGCCACAGAAGCGTTTAACGAATTCAAATGTCCCAAAAGAGGTATTTTGACAACATAGTCAGAATTCTTAAGAGTTAATTGAGAAATACCTTTCCCTTCACTTCCAATAATCAACGCGGTTGGAAAATCATAAGATATATCGAAATAATTCATTGTTCCAGCACCATCTGTGCTGACAACCCAAAAGCCATTTTCTTTTAAAGTTCGAATCGCGTTATTAAGATTGCTGACCAAAACAACCGGGACATAATTGATAGCGCCGGCAGAAGTTTTGGCCACGGTAGCGTTCAAGGGAACTTGTTGGTGTTTAGGAATGATAACACCAGTAACATTAAAAACATCACAACTTCGTAAAATTGCTCCAAAATTTTGTGGATCAGTAATACCATCTAACAAAACGATAATTGGATGCTCAACTTTTTTTGATGACGAAACAATGTGTTCCAAAGTAAAGTACTCGTATTTTCTTATCTCGGCAACAACGCCTTGATGAACACCATTTGAAATCATGTTATCCATCTCGTTGAAATCAAGATAAGTTATCGGAATGTTTTTGGCGGTGGCTAATTCAGAAATTTCGCATTTCCTAATTGTATTGCTTATAAAAAGCTTGGTTACTTGCCCAGAAAGAATAGCTTCTTTAACAGAATTTCTCCCATAAATTAATTTATCCAAATTTTTCATATAGGCATTTTTTAACTTACAAAATATTCCTTTCTATTAAAATGCTTCGTAAACGATCAGAAAGAGCGAAGTCTTTTAAAGATTTCGCTTGAAGATAATCATGATAAATTTGTTTATCTTCTAACGTGAGCCTAGTATAAGAAATATCTAAGCCCAATACATAAAACATATCAGTTAAAGTTTTAAATAAATCAGCAGCTTTTTGCAGGTTTATTTCCCTATTGCGCAGAATTTGATTGGCATCCTTTGTTGTTTGATAAACTTCTGCTAGAGCATTAGCTGTGTTTAAATCATCAGCTAGAGATTCTAAAAATTTATCAATATTAGTCGCATGGCCAAGATTAAAATCATAATTATTAATTTGCAAATTTAAAGCAAGTTGGCGATAAGCAAAAGCAAGTTTATTAACCTCTTGACTTGCAGCATTTATGGTTTCTTCTGTGAAGCTAACTGGTTGGCGATAGTGAGTATTCAGGATGACCAAGCGGCAAGTTGGTCCACCAAATTTATCAATTACATCTTTTGCTAAAAGGACATTTCCTAATGATTTAGACATCTTCTCTGAGCCAAAATTGATAAATGCATTGTGAAGCCAATACTTTGCAATTTTGTTATGGTGTATTGCTTCAGCCTGAGCAATTTCGTTTTCGTGATGAGGGAATTTTAAATCGTATCCACCACCATGAATGTCGATAAAATGATCTTCAAATATAGTGTCAATCATAACACAGCACTCAGTGTGCCAACCAGGACGACCTCTGCCCCAAGGCGAATCCCAGTTAATACCCGATTCAGTTTTTTTCCATAGAACAAAATCCAACGGGCTCTCTTTTTTATCGTTTTCTTCAATTCGAGCGCCGACCAAAAGATCATTAATGTTAATTTTGCTAAGGCATCCATAATCTTTGATTTTGGAAATGCGGAAAAAGACATCACCTTCGACAACGTAAGCCGCTTCTAATTCAACTAACTTGGCAACATAAACAATAATTTTATCAATGTATTCGGTCACTTTCGGAGAAATAGTTGGAAGCAGACTTCCAATTTCTAAGGTTGTTTTTTGATATTCACGAATATAAAATTCAGTTAATTCTTTTTCGCTTTTCTTTTGTTTTTCTGCTTCTTTGATGATTTTATCATCAACATCAGTGAAGTTGCTGACATAAGTCACATCATAGCCGACATAAGTAAAAAAGCGTCGTAATGTATCGAAAACGACAACTGGTCTCATATTGCCAATATGAGGATAATTGTAGACAGTTGCACCACAAACATACATGGAGACTTTTCCTTCATGGATTGGTTTGAATGATTCGATAGAATTGGTTAAAGAGTTATACAATTTTATATTCATAATAAAACTACACTTCTATTCTATGAAAATAGGACAAGATTTCATATGATTTCTTGTCCTATTCTTCAAAATCTTTACTTTTTGTTAGGATACTTTTCGCGATGAGCGTTGTAGTGAGTATGTAATAGCTCTTCAGCCAGCTCACTTCCTGGTTCACCGAGAAAGTCTTTATAGAGTCTTTGAATGTCTTTATTGTTATGTGATTGGCGAATTACTTGTCTCTCATCTTCACTATAAAGAACGCTGGCTCTCTTTTGGCAGTATGTATCTAGGATATCATCATCTTCGTTAGGAAGAAGCATCGGTTTGACATATGGCTGTCCACCACCATTAATACATCCGCCAGGACATCCCATGATTTCAATAAAGGTATATGGAGATACACCATTCTTAATATCATCTAGAAGTGGTTTAGCATTTTTCATCCCAGAAGTAACCGCCACCTTTATAACTGTGCCATCAATATCAATTGAGGCTTCTTTGACGGCTTCTAAGCCACGAACATTATGAAATTCAATTGCAGAAAATTCTTTTCCAGTCATCCAAAAGTAAGCGGTTCTGAGTGCGGCTTCCATGACGCCACCTGTGACACCAAAGATAACACCAGCACCAGAATAATCACCTAATAGATCCGAATCGAAATCTTCATCAGGTAATTTTTTCCAAACAATACCGGCGCGACGAATGACTTTTGCTAATTCGCGTGTGGTTAAAACAGCGTCAACATCATCAGCCATTTCTGGGCGTGAACGTTCATATTTTTTCGCTGTGCATGGCATAACAGAAACAACAAAGATATCTTCAGGGTTAAGGTTATGACTCTTCGCAAAGTAGGATTTAATAATTGCTCCAACCATCATGTGAGGAGATTTGCAGGTCGAGATATTTGGAATAATTTGTGGATAAAAGTACTCCATGTAGTTAATCCATCCTGGTGAACAAGAAGTGATTTGAGGGAGAGTACCACCAGTCTTAATTCTATGGAGAAGTTCATTAGCTTCTTCCATGATGGTTAAGTCAGCGCCAAAGTTAGTGTCAAAAACACGATAGAAACCTAAACGATGCAAAGCAGCAACCATTTTTCCAGTACCTGGTGTTCCGATTGGTTCACCAAACTCTTCAGCAATAGCGGCTCTAACAGCAGGAGCAGTTTGAACAATTACTTTTTTACCAGCTTTAATCGCGGCATCCACTTTATCAATTTCACTATGTTCCATTAATGCGCCAGTAGGACAGACATTAACGCATTGTCCACATTGCAAACATGGAGATTCAGCAAAGCTGCGGTTTTGAACAGGAGCGACAATGGTATGGAATCCACGATTCTCAAAACCGAGGATTGAGATACCTTGGGCTTCTTTACATCTCTCGATGCAGCGACCGCATAAAATACACTTGGCAGTATTTCGAATAATGCCAGGGGCAATTTCATCAACAGTGGCTTCGGAAAACTCACCGATATATTTTTGATCACGCGCTCCAACCATTTCAGCGACATGTAAAAGTTCACAGTGACCGTTTTTTGGGCATTGCAAACAGTTTTTTTCGTGGTTGCTGAGAATAAGTTCAACAGAAGCGCGACGTGCTTCCATCGCGTTTTGAGAAGAAATGCTAATCTCCATTCCTTCGCTAACAGGATATACGCAGGAGGCACTAAGCCCTCTAGCACCTTTAATTTCAACTAAACAAACACGGCAACTCGCAAGAGAATTTTTACCATGATTGAAAGAACAGAGAGAGGGAATAACAAAACCGCACTTACGACAAGCTTCTAAAACAGTTAATCCTGCTTCGACTTGGAAAGGTTTACCTTCAATTTTAATATTAACTAATGACATATTTGTTTCCTCCTTACTTCTTGATGATGGAGTTGAAGCGACATGTCGCCATACAAGATCCACATTTAATACATTTGCTTTGGTCTATGACATGAATGAAGAGACGAGGATTTTTCTTTGAAGGTTCTTCAGTCTTAGAAATCGCATTAGTTGGGCAAGCACGTGCACAAGATCCGCATCCAAAACAAGCATCAGGAATAATGTGATATTGCATCATACTCTTGCAAACGTGAGCAGGACAAACATGATCGACGACATGAGCGTAATATTCTTCAGGGAAAGCGGTCATCGTCGAAATAATTGGATTAGCAGCTGTTTGTCCAAGACCACAAAGTGAATTAGCTTTGATAATTGTCGACAACTCTTTTAAGTCAGCTAAATCTTGCAAAGATCCTTTTCCATCACAAATGTTATTTAAGATTTCTAAGCATCTCTTCGTGCCAATTCGACAAGGAGAACATTTTCCGCATGATTCTTCACAAATGAAAGTCATGTAGAATTTAGCAACATCCACCATGCAGTTATCTTCATCCATTACGATAGCTCCACCTGAACCCATCATTGAGCCATGGGCAATTAAGGAAGCATAATCGATGGGGATGTCAAGATCCTTTTCAGTCAAACATCCACCAGAAGGTCCACCAGTTTGAATGGCTTTAAATTTTTTGTTGTTTGGGATACCTCCACCAATATCGAAAATTAATTGTCTCAAGGTGGTTCCCATTGGAATTTCCACTAAGCCGACATTGTTAACTTTTCCACCAAGAGCAAAAACCTTGGTTCCTTTACTATCAGCGGTACCAAAAGAGGCGTAATGGTCAGCGCCTTCACGGAAAATATAAGGAACGTTAGCTAAGGTCTCAACGTTATTGATGACACTGGGCTTATCCCATAAACCTTTGACGGCTGGGAATGGAGGACGTGGACGAGGCATACCTCGCTTGCCTTCCATACTATTTAACAGAGCGGTTTCTTCACCACACACGAAGGCTCCAGCGCCGAGACGAATATGGCAACGGAAAGAGAAGTCAGTTCCAAGAATGTTATCTCCTAATAAACCAGCTTCTTCTAATTCAGCAATAGCTTTCTTTAGACGCTCGACAGCGACAGGGTATTCAGCACGGACATAGAAGTATCCATTTTTCGCTCCGATAGCGTATCCAGCAATCATCATACCTTCGATGACGTTAACGGGGTTTCCTTCAATGATGGATCGATCCATGAATGCTCCTGGGTCGCCTTCATCACCATTACAAATAATGTATTTTTCTTCAACATTCATGTTGTAGGCGAATTGCCATTTTCGACCGGCTGGGAATCCAGCTCCACCACGGCCACGTAAACCTGACTTTAAAACTTCATCGATAACTTGCTGACGAGTCATGTGGAGAGCTTTGTTTAAAGCGATGAAAGAGCCATCGCCAAAAGCTTCATCGATATCTTCAGGATTGATATCGCCATTACCACGAAGGGCAATGTCGCGTTTTTGCAATCTATAGAAATTGATTTCGTGTTGTTTTTTGGCTTTTTGATTAGTGACAGGATCAACGAATAGGAGACGTTCAACAACTTCTCCTCCGATAATGTCGGTGTCAAAAATTTCTTGCACATCAGTCGTTTTTACTTTGGTGTATAAAGTTTCTTCAGGGAAAATCTTAACGATTGGCCCTTGTGAACAGAATCCAAAGCAACCAACGATATTGGCAGTGACTTTTTCGCCAAGTCCTTTTTCTTCAATAAGGCTGTTGAATTTAGCTAAGATATCGCTCGATTCACTGGACAAGCATCCCGTTCCGCCACAGATGACGATAGCTCGATGCCCATCTTGGCAATGGAATTTTTTCTCTAAGCAGGCTCCACAATGACTAATCTTCTCAAGCAGTTGCTTTTCGGATTTGATTACTTCAATTTTAGCCATGATTATTGAGCCTCCATTTCTTTATGTTCATAGGTATTAATAATTTTTATGACATTATCCACTTTAACTTGAGGATAGACTTTTCCATTCACGGACACGGCTGGTGCGATAGCGCAAGCGCCTATGCAACGAAGGACATCTATAGTAAACAATCCATCGGGAGTTGTTTCTCCGGGTTTAATCTTTAAAATCTCGCAAAATTTGTCCAAAACTAATTGGGCGCCCTTGACATAACAAGCTGTCCCAAGGCAAACGCCAATAACGTACTTGCCTTTTGGGGTAAGTGAGAAAAAAGAATAGAATGTCACCACTCCATAGATTTCACTGACCGGAATGTTTGTCAAATCAGAAATTAATTCTTGAACCTCAAGAGGAATATAACCGTATTCTTTTTGAACATCCTCGAGAATCATCATTAATGGGGTTGGTTCGTCTTTGTAACGTTCGACTATTTTTGTAATCTGCGTTACAGCACTACTTTGTAAATGCGCCATAATAACCTCCTATTTGGTTTATCGCATGAAACCAGCGCATTCATTTTACGCAGGCACACGCACATTGACAAGTATAAAAATGGTTTATACCCCTATTATCGGCAGAAAAGAAAAAATCCCAGCCTTTTGAGCCGAGATTTATCCAAAATCTATATTAGAGGATGATAACTGTTCCGTCTTCTTTGACTTCAATTCTATCGCCTGTTTTCACAGTTTCGAGGAACTCTTTACCTAATTGGTCAATCGCGATAACTGGGCTATTTTCCCATATTCTAGCTAATACAATACCTGATCCCGCTAAAGAATCAATGTGTTCAGAGAAGAGAAATGCGGCGGGAGCGATACCCATCGCACAAATTGTTTGAATGACTAGTCCTCCTGTTGTTGAACCGATAGTAAGAGGCAAACACAAAGCTTTTCCAGTTACATCGAGTCCAAAAAGATCTTTATTCCCCTGATCAGAAATGACAGCGTTCTTTTTGTTTCCCACTACTGCCTTTTGAAATGATGCCAATGTGTTGACACCCTGATGTGTTACAACAGCTTCACCAATGTAAGTTCCTGAGGCTAGGACTCTACCTTTGAATTGTTTCATTTTATTTTCCCCCCTTGCCAATGACAAAGTTCAAGACTTCTTCATCCTTGTAGTATCTCGCTAAAGAATAGGTTCTTAACTTATTAGATGAAGTAATGATTCTCTTCTTTTTGGTTAAAGGATTATTCGTGTACATCAATGGACAAATGCTTGATAACTTCGCACCAGTTGCTATTAAAACAGGATATTTGTCTGACTTCTTGAATTTTTCCACTACATCAGGAGATGAGGTTAAAATTGTTCGAATTGCCACTTTCTTTCTTCCCATCTCTTTTAAGCCATTGCTAATCTTGTCGGTCCATTGGCCGAGTTGTTGGAAAGTAAGATGAGGGCAACCGATAAAGATGAGATTACCTTTCTTAGTTTTGTCTTTCCACATGATGGGGTATTCACGATAAACACGTTCTAATTCAGCATCATCGATGATGTATTCTTTAGCATTTGGAACAAGTAATTTATCTCCAAATTCCTTTGCTTCTGGGGTCAAATTTGCAATATGGTACAAACCAACCGCTCCGTTTGAGGCTGTCGCGGCACCAAAATCTTTTAGATATCCCACCGCAAAATCATTAAGTTCAGTTCCAAGATATTTATCGAGTCCCTCAACATAAGGAACATCTTCCATGACTTTCATTCCAATGGCAGATCCGAGAATTTGTGCTTCAGGAATCTTGCTTGTTTTAACAATTACTCTCCATGTAGCTTTTCTTCCTTTGTCGGTTAAAAATCCAAACTCAGGAACATAGCCAATGATTGATCCGAATAGATCAAGCATGCCAGAGTTACGATTGCATCTAGCCCCTAAAACTGAGTTAGCAAAAACCACCGCGGAGCTTTCCGCCCAAGAAAGGATATCCCCCTTCTTTGGAATGTTACCAACCTCTGGTAAATATGATGTGCAGGTGAAGGCGTTGCTATCGCGTAAGCCAACTTTCCTCAATTGTTCTTCATATCTTTTTTGTTGAGAAAAGAGAATTTTGCTATAGACCAACTTATCGAGAAGTGAACACTTCACATTCTTGTAGTCGTAAGGACGGGGGTCAACAGTGAATTTTCCTTTTGTCGTAATGCCGGCTTCGTTAATTCTATCCATTGTTGAGAATAGAGGTTTGCAGATTCCAATGCCAAAGGAAGTGACTAAATGTCCATCATCATGAGTTACTTTGATTAAGCGTGGGGCTTCAAACATATCACCAAACATCACAACCGTTTCCATGATTTTGGCCATTGTCTCACCTTGCTTACCATTCAAAATGTCACGCTGTTCATTTGTCAGTTCCATTTTAGGTTCATACATAAAAGTTTCTCCTTATTTTAATAAACGCGAACGTTGTTCTTTGCATAAATAATAACACCATTCTCCTAATTTGTTATACAATACCTTCACTTTTCATCTAATATAGATAATAGAGGAAATCTTATGAACAAAAAATATGACCCGCTTTTTACATCGTGGAAAATCAGAAATGTCGAGATTAAAAACCGTATTGTCATGACATCAATGGGCGGAACCAGTCTCTTTGGTTGGATGGAACCAGCTCATTTTGATGAAGAAGCCGCGAAATTTATCATGGGAAAAGCCAAGAATAATGTCGGTTTAATTCTACCGGGTATTGCCCCAATCAAGAACCCAATGATGGGTGGATGGCTATATTCTAATAAAGGAATGTACAAGAAGCTAAAAGTTTTCATGGACGAACTCCATAAAACAGGCGCTAAATTGTTTGTCCAATTAACGGCTGGCTTTGGTCGCTCCATGGCATTAAACGATGTCATGGTCAAATGCAGCACAAACAAGGTGTTAGGCACCTTAATGAAACCAGTCTTTAATATGGACTGGATTAACTCGGCTCCCAGTGTCACTCCTAATCGTTGGAGTGATAAGGTCATGACCAAAGAAATGACCGAAAAACAAATTCAAAAGATCATTGAAGGATTCGCGAAAACCGCCAAACTTTGTATGGAAGCCGGTGTTGATGGTGTGGAAGTCCACGCTGTTCATGAAGGCTATCTACTCGATCAATTCACAATGAAATACACCAATCTTAGAAAAGATAAGTGGGGTGGCAGTTTTGAAAACCGCTACCGCTTCCCTGTTGAGATTGTTAAAGCCATTAAAGAGGCCTGTGGTAAGGATTATCCTGTCTCGCTACGTTATTCTGTTGTCAGTAAGACAAAAGGCTTTAATCAAGGCGCATTACCCGGTGAAGAATACACCGAGGTGGGCCGCGACATGGAAGAAAGCGAAAGAGCCGCTAAATATCTCCAAGAAGCCGGTTATGACATGCTCAACTGCGATAATGGAACATATGATGCTTGGTACTGGGCCCATCCACCAGTGTACATGAATAATAACTGCAACCTTCCTGAAGTTGAACATATTAAAAAGTTTGTTGATATTCCAGTTGTATGCGCTGGCCGTATGACACCGGAAGTCGCTGCCGAATCCATTAAAGCAAATAAGATTGATGGTATGGGCGTGGCCCGTCAATTCCTCTCTGATGAAGAATGGGTCACCAAATTAATGGAGGGAAGAGAAGAAGAAATTCGTCCTTGTATACAATGTCATAATGGTTGTTTCAATATGGCTCACTATAAAGGCGTGGCCAACGATCAGGATTTGCATGATGCCCTTCATATGGCGCGATGCGCCCTTAATCCGGAAACAATGCAATCAAAGAAATATAAAATCGTCAAAGCCAAGAAGGCGAAAAATGTCGTCGTTATCGGAGGCGGTATCGGTGGTATGGAAGCCGCCATTGTCTTAGCGAAGCGTGGCCATAAAGTCACCATCGTTGAAAAAACCGATAAATTAGGTGGCGTTTTTACTGCAGCTTGCACACCTTCCTTTAAGGAAAATGACAAGCGTTTAGTTGAGTGGTATCTCAATGAGATTAAAAAGTATCCCTCAATCAAAATCGAACTAAAAGAAGAGGCGAACTGTTTAGATTGTTTCGCTAAGGGATTTGACGAAGTCGTCATTGCCACTGGTTCTAGAGCGCGTCATCTCCATGTCCCTGGAGGAGAAAAAGCCGTTGAAGCAGTTGATTTCTTATCCGGAAAAGTCGATGTTGGTGAAAATCCAGTCATCATCGGAGGCGGATTAACTGGCTGTGAAATCGCTTATGAACTATGTCTTAAAGGCAAAAAGCCAACGATTGTCGAAATGAAAAACGATCTTATCGCTGTCAAAGGTGTGTGCTTAGCCAATAGTTCTTATTTACGCGATTACTTCGCATTACATCACACTCCGATCCATCTTGAAACGATGGTTAAAGAGATTAAAAACAACGCTGTCGTTGTCGTTGACAAAGAAGGCACCGAATCCACTATTCCAGCCAGCGGAGTGATTAGTTCCATCGGTTATATTCCTTCTCCGCTCAGCAAAAAAGGAAAACATGTCCATCTCGTTGGTGACTGCAATGGTATCGGTAACTTACGTACCGTTATCTGGCGCGCCTGGGATGTGGCGATGAAAATTTAAAAAAAAAGAAAAAAACCGATTTCGAAAGACTTCGGTTTTTTATTAATGAACTAATGCTTTTTATCCTTGATAGCATTATGTAAATCAATACTATTAATCACGATACGAACTGTTGTTAGTATGGCAATAATTGAAATCACAACAATCAATCCTATATAAATTTTTTGAGGAATGAAAAAAAGCGCATCGATATTTGAGAAATCAGAAGTTGCACACCCATAGATTATGTGGCCGAGCAAAGTAAATTGAACTATTACAAGCAGCAATAGGATTGCCAATCGAATACTAATTTCAAATATTTCTCTTTTCTTGCTCATATCTTCTTAATTTTATATTTAAAGTTTTTGCGATACTAGAAAAAAATTGTACAATATTAATAACAAAGAAGATTATTATGAAAAATCGAATTTTATTTAATGTATTAAATTGGATTTGCATCGGCATTATTTTTGCCTTCCTTTTGGCTCCGATGGATGAGCGTCTTATTGGACTAGGAAATGATCCTGTATTTTGGCCGATTGTTGTTAATTTGGTCACACCTTTCAATGGAGGAATACTCTTCATTGTCATCGGATCCTTGTGGATTCTAGTTATTCTCATTTTTTTAACATTTAATATTATTTTTCAAATCAGTAAAATGCAAATAGGTATTTTAATCACCTCACTGCTCGTTCTCGTTCTCTTTATTTATAAAAGCGATAATGTGTTTTTTATTATACCTGCGGCTATGTCTGCCCTTTGCTTTCTTCTTCATTGGACAGATTTCATCCTTCGAAGAAAAGAAAAACTATCAATAAATTAACAAAAAAATAAATAGCCTCAAAGCCGATAATAGCCTGACTAAAGAGGCTTTTTTAATTGTTAAAATCATTAGCGTTGCCAATATATATTGTTCATGTTTAAATTACTTGGGAATATTTATGAAAAAAATCAAACAAATCACTCTACTTGTCGCTCTTGCTTTAACTTCTGGAGTCGCCTCATTGGCTTCTCTCAATCACTTTTCTTCTTTCGAAAGTGCTACTGCCTTAAATCCTGCCGATGGCGCTTCATACTACGCCACAAATGCCAATGATATGTATTATTCCGGTATTGATGAATCATTAGAGGGAGAAGACCTCATGGTCGCTCTATCTACATTAACAACAACTGGATTTGTAAGTAACTCATACTCTTCTTTACCGAGCATTTATCAATATAGCGATCTTTCATTAACAGACAGCAGCAAAATGGTGATGGTCTATACTGGCACAGAAGTATCTTTTTCTCCTGGAGGTATGCCAGGAAGCACTAATAAAGAGCATGTCTGGCCAGCCTCATGGTATGGCAATGGAACTAGAACTGAAAGCGCTGGTTCGCCTGGCGCTGATGCACACAACGTCTGGCCTTCCGCCAGCGATCTCAATAGCAAGCGTGGCTCATGCGCTTTCGACGAATTAGACTTTTCTACATCTTATAAAGCTTATGAATTTAATCGAACCGATTGGAGCTATGGAACGGAAGGAGATAACGATTCTTTCGTTTGGTCTACCGCTTTTAATTATTCAAATGGCCAAGCCGATGATGCTTTATACCCCGCTGAGGGGCATCGCGGAGCGATTGCACGTATTCTAATGTATGTTGCAACAAGATATCGCAATGATACGAGATATCCAGTTATGCTTCACGACCAAGCTGTCACATTAAATACAGGCCGTATTGGTAAATTGTCTACCTTATTAAAATGGCATTTTATGGAGCCACCCACTGAATGGGAAATCAGAAGAAATAATGAAGTGGCCACAAGATGGCATCACAACCGAAATCCTTTTGTTGATCACCCTGAGTATGCTTCTAGAATCTTCTATACTTTACCTGAACCAGGTTCGAGCACTCCAACAGCAGCAGTCAAAACTGCTATTGAGACATATGGGGGCCTCAATCAAGGTATTGTTCTTGAACACAGCGCCTTAACTTTAAATGAAGGCCAAAGCACCAAAATTAATGTAACTAATAACCCAAATAGTGAATCAATCACTTGGTCAAGTGACAACACTAGTGTTGCCGACGTCGATAGTCAAGGAAATGTCTCGGCTAAAATTGCCGGAACCGCCACTATCACCGCGCAAGGAACAGAAACAAGCGCTACTTGCGTTGTTACTGTCATAGATCCTAATGCCGTTGTCCCAATAACAAGTTTAACTGTCAGCCCAACTACCAAATCATTACAGGTTGGAAAAGAAATTAGCATTGTTCCTACCATTGCACCAACCAATGCCACAAATAAAGTCCTGAATTGGACTTCATCTAATACAGGAGTTGGAGTTGTTAGTTCTAATGGTCATGTCATAGGAGTTGGAGAAGGAACGACCACTATCACCGCTTTCACCACCGATGGAAGCGGGCTAAGTGCTATATGTGCAGTAACCGTTACGCCATTAACTGCTGGCGTAGGAGGCTGGAATATTGTCACTGATTCATCATCGTTGGCTGTCGGGGATAAATTAGTCATGGCCTCAGCCGAAAAAGGTTTCACAGCTGGAGATGTGTCTGGTACCTATATGACTAATTTTGCTTCAGAATTTAGTGAAGACAAGGCTAGTATCACTACTTTGAACGCCAATACAATGGAACTAACCTTAGGGGGTGCTTCTGGAGCATGGACTTTGTCCAATGCTTCCAGTCAATTACTCGGTGCCACTGCAGCAAAAAGTGTTGCTTGGGATAGTGGAACTACCACTTGGACTATTTCGATTTCTGGCTCAAACGCTACTATTCAAAACGCAACATCTTCCTATGGAAGATTCCTCTATAACGTTAGCGCGCCTCGGTTCACAACATATACTTCAGCGACAAGTTCAAGTATGCTTCTCCCTCAGTTATATCGCTTTACGGATGAAGGTTCAGATGAGGTCAAACAAGAAGCCTATAATTTCGTTTCAACATTCATGAA
>JAEZUH010000004.1 GCA_023443485.1 Bacillota bacterium
TATACACTTACTATCGTGGTGTTTTTAAGGGCAGCAAAGAGTTGCTTAATACCAAAAACAACTACTTATCATTAGATACATTTTTGTCTGAGATGAGCGGCGAAACATATTTAACAGATGATGAAAAAGACGCAATTTATCAGATTTGTAAAGAATTTGATGAATATGCTTCTCAGAACAAGTTCTTAAGCGACAACGACTATGCTCTTAAAGTTATTAGGCAGGCGTCTTATCAAATAAGGAGAACGAACTGCATCATTATTGATGAAGTACAAGATTTAACTGAAATCGAAATCATCGCTACGATAATGACTTTAAAGGAAGACAGCACAAGAATTTATTTCTATGGTGATCCACATCAAAGCATTAATCCTAATGTTTTTGATAGTTCCACAATTAATAGAGTCTATACAGCTTTGGGAAAGACTACCTCAAGTGAAAGTACACCTTTAACTATTACCTATAGAACAAATAAGCATTTGATTAGTTATCTTAACGAATTGCTCAAGTATAGAGATAAATGGATTGGTCTAACTAAAGGCGGTTTATCTGAGATTATTGAACCTCCAAAAACCGACGAAGATACTTCTTGGGCCGGCTATGTTACAAACAAATCTCTTTACAAGAGGATTTTTGAATCTAACCCAAACAGCATGATTATCACTCCTAGTGAAACTGTTAGAAGAAGACTACTTGAAAAGTACCCAGAGATTGAACCTGCCCGTGCTATTACAATTTATGATGCTAAAGGCATGGAGTGGGAAACCATCATCATGTACAACATGTTTACGGACTATGAGAGTTATTTCTTAGACATGATTTCTGAAAACGGAAATGCTAAAAAGAGCACAATTCATAGAATGACTTTTAATAAGTATTATGTTGGTTGCACAAGAAGTACCAAGAGCTTCGTTATCATCGAAGAAAATGAGAAGATATTTGATTCAAATAGTCCTATTTACAAAACTTTATTGTCGCCTTTTGCTCCAATTTATAAAGCAGAACAAGTTGACACTTACATCTTAGAAGATAACACATTCGATGCTTGGTATAAAGAAGCGCTGCAGAATTTGGATAACGACAATCCAGCGACATTCGAGCATGCGTTAATGCACGCAAGAAGATTAGCCAAGACAGAAGAGGACATAAGATTAATTAAAGAACTCATTGAAGGTAATCCTGAGACTCTTGAAAGGTATGGATTTAACTATCTTGCTGAAGGCGAATATGATCTTGCTAGAAGCGCATTTATTAAGTGCAATAAAACAACTAAAAAACACGGCCCTTACATTTTGTTGGGCACAATACTTGGTGGAAGAAATATATCTGATGATCACTTAAGAGAGTTCTTGAGGCATTCAGAAATAATTAATAAATATCCTGAAGTCTTACCAAAATTAATGAAACAAACAGCTTTTAAGGCAAGGCTAAAGAGAATTCAAATTAGATTATTTGGCAAGGAGGGAGAATAATATGCCCGAAGAAAAAGAATTAACAATCGAAGAGATGAAATCGCTTATTTCTCTAGCGACTCTTTTACCTGCTCTTCTCGATAAGATTGCTACAATTAGCAAGGATGTAGCAGAGTTGAAAGCATCTTTTATTGACATTAAAGGAAAATATAATGCTAATACTACAGCAATAATTGGTTATAAGGATTCAGTTGATAATCTAATTAAAACTCAACCAGACATTGAACCTATTCAAAAAGAGCTAGAAACAATTAAACAGGCCTTATTGAAAATTGAATTAGGTCTTAGCATAGGGTCTACTACTGAGTCTTCGACTAAAAAACCATCTTCCACTAAGCCAGTTAAAAAAGAAAAGCCTAAAGATGAAGACAAAGACAAGGTAGAAGAAATAGTGGATAAAATTTTGGCAGATCATCGTGGAAGAAAAACCAGGATGTTGACATTGATTGATGTGAAGAACGGCTTCAAAGTAGATGACATTATTGCTGTTAAAGTACTCAAGTGGTTTGAAGATCGCAATATGTATAACGCCAAAATGCATATGCTAACTTTCCCAAAAAGATAAATTAAAACCTAGCAAAACCCCATTATTTATTATGAGGGGCTAGGCTTTTTATGTTTAAACCAATACTATTTTGTAATTGAGCTCAGCGTATCTTTTAGGATTTTTAATTCTAACTTTTCCTTCGTATAGAGGCTCTCTTTTTGCTACCTCTTTTCTTTGAGCTCTTAAATCTTCTAGTGTAAGTGAATTGAAAGCATTAATTGTAATAACGATGGCTTGCTATACGAACAATACACCGATTTAGAAGAAGCTTTGAAAGAAGCTGGTTTTGATTTGCAAAAGCATAGAGCATGTCAAGAAGTATTTGATGGACTTCATAAAGTTGGATTGGTTACAAAGAAATATGACTTTTATAAAATCTTTGACCATCTAGATAACGATCAATGGAAGAAATACATTTCCAAACGCCTTTTACCAGATGATGTTTTTGTTAACTTAGACACTAAGACTGTCTTTATCATTGAGAAGAAATATCAAATGGGTGCTGGCTCAGTTGATGAAAAATTGCAAACTGTTGATTTTAAAATTAAAGAGTACAAAAAGATGCTTCCTTGCTGGGAAGTAAAGTTCTTCTATATTTTGAATGATTTCTTCAAACAAGACGTTTATAGGGATGTTTTTGATTATATCAAGTCTGTAGGTGGCGATTACTATTTCAATACATTGCCGCTTGAAGATCTAGGCCTGGAGTTCGAGGAAGACTAAGTCGCTGATAACTGGCAAAGGGACTTTTTATACCGCATACATCACTTAAGTGATATAATCTCTTTAAAAGTAGGCTTTCCATAAGCATGCGCAATATTTCAAAACAAAGAACTTTAATATAGGGTAAAAATTGAAAAATGGCAAAAAAGATAGAAAACGTACCGTCTCCTGATATTTTGATGAACTCAATGAGGTCAATCGGATATTCTTTCAAAACAGCATTGGCTGATATTATTGATAATTCGATTTCTGCAGGTGCTAATAATATAAAAATATTACTTCCAGTAAACGATGATGGGAATCTATATTTGTCCATTCTTGACGATGGAGAGGGCATGAATAATGAAGAGCTTTTCAATGCGATGAAATATGGCAGTCCACGTGACGGCTATGGTGTTAATGATCTAGGAAGATTCGGTCTTGGATTAAAATCGGCTTCTTTATCTCAATGTAAAGTTCTTACTGTTGCTTCTAAAAAGAATAATGCCATTTCTTGCTTTCAATGGGATTTAGACGAAGTTGAAAGAACTAAGAAGTGGAACTGTAAGGAACTAGAGCCGTTTGAAATCAATTCTGTGCCAAACATTCAGTCTTTGAAAAATCTTCAAAAAGGGACAATTGTTGTATGGCAAGATTTTGATGTTGCATATAAAAAATCGGAAGGTTTTGTTTTGCCATATTTATCCGAACAATTAGATATGGCTTCTGACCATCTTAGATTGGTATTTCAAAGATTTATTAACAACGGGATTACTATTTCAGTTAACGGACACGTTCTCGATGCCATTGATCCATTTTTAGAAAAACATCCGAAAACCGATATCAAAACCCCATCTTCTTTTAGAGTCATAAAGGACGATCCTTCAACTGAAATAACAGTTCAGTCTTTTATTCTGCCCCATCAAAATGATCTTTCGAATGACGATATTGAAAAACTTGGCGGTATGGATGAACTGCGTGAAGGTCAAGGGTTCTATATTTATAGAAACAACAGATTAATCATTTATGGCACTTGGTTTAGATTATCTTCTCAGAATTTAAGTTCTGAATTATACAAATATGGAAGAATTAAAGTTGATATTCCTAATTCACTTGATGATATGTGGGAAATCGATATTAAGAAGCAAAACGCTGTCATTCCAAAGCAAATATTGAACTTATTAAAAAAGAAAGTTGCTGATGTGAAGCGTAGTTCAACAAGGAAAGTTGAAAAGAGAACAAAGCTTTCTTACGGTGAAGATCCAAATAAAATTTGGAATAAAGGCTTAAGCAGAAACGAGAAAGACCATTATTATATAAATCCAAACTCAACATTTGTTCTTAATTTCTTAAACCAATTTGAAGATAGAGATAGAAGCAAAATCTTAAGATTTATTGAAGTTATTTCTTCGTCTCTTCCTTTTGATGACATTTATAATTCGGTTTGTAATAAGAAAAA
>JAEZUH010000025.1 GCA_023443485.1 Bacillota bacterium
GACTGATCCAGTCGATGTGGCGAATTATTATATTGCTTTTCATTCTATTCCCGCAAACTATGGCAATGGTAATACAGTTAACGAGATAACAGGATCAAAAAGTGGGGTTAACTCTTTATTTGGAAGCAATGCAAGATTGATCACTCAATACACTCGCACTGATGGTTACGCCGAATCAGTCCCGTGGCGTGCTTCTTCTGGCAAATCAACTCCAACATATTATGAATTTGATATCGCTTTGGACGATGAATATACTACTTCGAGTCGAAGTGTTGGAAGATTAGTGATGTGGGTTTACGGATGGACTGTTTATAGCGATGCCGCCCCTGTGGCAGTTTACACTGATGATCACTATGCCACTTTTGGCGAATACCTCAACGATGGAGACTTTGGTTCTCGATTCGATTCCGAACCCGACAGCGTTGGCTATCGAACAGGATATGTCAATCTTCTCGGAAGCACTCAATTAGATGGTTAAACCATCTTTTTTTATTTTTTATGTTCCAAAAGTGTTTGAATATTTGATATTCTATTATCGAAACATTTATCAGCATTAAATATGAAAATTAAACGAAAAGCACTTCTCCTCTCAGCCTCTTTAATAACTGGAAGCCTTTTATTATCAATCGCTTTTTATAACTCTTCAAATCTACCAGCCATTCTTTATGGAAGCGGAGATGATCCATCCTGTGAAAAATATTGGTCCGATAGTTCTTATACATCGCTTTATGAACTTAATCAAATGAGCACTTATTCTAACGAATTTACCACTTGGGGAACAGTGACAGAATGCTATCAAAACGCCGCAGGAGGCATGTCTGCCTTTATTCAAAGTAAGGATGCTTACGGAAATGTCTCGGGGGCCTTGTTATACAATTATGGGTCAACTTATTTAACTCCTAATACGACGCTACTGGAAATAACTGGAACTCCGACTAGATATTATAATCAAGTCCGATTTACCAATATGTCAACTTATGAGGTAAAAAGCACTTCTTGGTATACTCCTCAAACTAATTACATGGTATCGAGTGAGTGGATTGATTCTAGCACCAATGCCAGCACGAGCGATCCTTTATGGCAGGCCGCCCTCCCATATGGGTTGAGAAAAACCACACTCAGAAATATTACAATCGATTATGTTGCTACTAACCAGGCTACTGGTGTTTTTAATGATTCTAGCAAACAGGCTCTTTTCTATTTCAATGATGTTAGTTCATCTTTGAAAACCTCACTTTATGATAAATTTAATTCTTTTTATGGCCAAAGTGTCGATGTAACAGGATATCTTCAGTGCTTTGTCAGTTCAAACAGGATTATGGAACTTCAAATATGTAACCCTGATGATATCGTTGAAGCAAACGTTAATCCTGTTGAAGTGACAGGCGTGACATTAAATAGCACAAGCGAGACACTAAATATTGGATCGTCTATTCAACTTACTGCTACCGTGTCACCAAATGACGCCAGTAACAAAAATGTCAACTGGTCATCAAGTAGTTCTAATATTGTATCTGTCGAAAATGGTCTTATTACTGCTCTTCAAGTTGGCACATCAAACATCACAGTTACTACCATTGATGGAAATTATCAAGACGTTTGCCAAGTTACAGTGACCAATAATCCAATTAATGTCACCAGCGTTTCACTAAATCAACATAATTTAAATACTTATGTTGGAAATAACACTAATCTTTCAGCCACCGTTTTGCCAAGTACTGCGACCGATAAAAGTGTCTCTTGGCATTCCACCAACACTAGTGTCGTAACAGTTGATAATGGGGTTGTTAATGCTGTTGGTGCAGGAAATGCCACTATCACTGTCACCACAAACGATGGCTCGTTCACTGATTCATGCAGTGTTACCGTTGAAGAAACTATGCTGTCAGAAAAGACGATTGATAGTAGTTCTGGGTTTTATTACGGAAGTTATAGCACTAATTTCGGTACAGATAGCTATGATGGGGTTTCATATGGATTTTATCGTGCGGGTAATGACAGCACATATTCCGGAATGATTCGTCTTATTAATTCCACTGATTACTACGATTACAATGCCTTACCAGGTGCTTTATTCAATGACACACCAATCAGTGGCATTAAAGAAATCACTGTTTCTTATATTGCTTCTAGTGGAGTGACCATCAATTACGGAGTAACAAAAACAAGAGGTTATTCCCAAACATTAGCTTCAAACAGTACCAGTAGTTGGGTCACAACGACAGTTTCTTGCAGTGTCACATCATGTTATTTTTCAATTGAAACAAATTCTAGCGTTGCCTATATCAATAGCGTCACTATTGGGTATGACTCATCAATATCGACAAATGTCACGACCACAGAAACAAGTGATTATCGCATTGCTCCAACCGTTTACAGTGGAACTTTAGTCGATGGCGTCAGTTCTGTCTCAGTACCAAATGATATTTCAATTGTCGGCGACACTTATGTTGTCAATTCATACAAAACATATACTTATTATTCTTATGATTATGTTAGTGCACATCAGGGAAGCTTAAATTTGGCTTCTATCGCCATGACTGATCCAGTCGATGTGTCAAATTACTATATTGCTTTCCACGCTATTCCCGCAAACTATGGATATGGCAATTCAGTGAGTGAGACCTGCGCTTCTTTGTCACAAGTCGATGCCCTTTTTGGTGACGATGCTCGTTCAATCAAAGAATATACACGAACCGATGGCTACGCCACCGCCGTATCCTGGAATCCTGCACAAGGATTGTCATATCCTATATATTACGAATTCGATATTGCTTTAGATAGCTCCTATACCACCAGCAATCGAGGTGTTGGAAGAGTTGTCATGTGGGTTTACGGATGGAGTTGCTACGGCGATAGTAATCCAATTTCGGTTTACACGGATGATCATTATGCGACTTTTGGCGAATATCTAAATTATGGCAGTTTTGGTACTCGCTTTGATTCTCAAACAGCAGACGATGGATATCGCACTGGTTATAAAAATTTACTGGGTTCTACTTTATTAACTTTAGCCTAAGAAATAGCCAATCTAAGATGATGGGTACCCAATTTCCTGGACATTAATTGTTTTGTAAATTGGATTATATCATAAGGCTAACATGGATGCTTCCCGATATTTAGAAGGGGGCATCCATTTTGTTTTGCTTTTAATCCTGCGATTGTTGTAATAATCAATGTATTCTTCTACGGCTTTATGGAACTGTTCAAACGTTTTGAATTCTGCTTCGTGTTCATAATACATCTCGTTTTTCATTGTTCCAAAGAATGATTCAATAATACAGTTATCAAAACAGTTTCCTTTTCTAGACATAGATTGATGAATTCCCATGTCTTCTAATCTCTTATGATAAGGTTTCATTTGATATTGCCAGCCTTGATCGCTATGAAAGATTAATCCCTCTAAATGAGGAAATTTCTTAAAAGCCATATCAAGCATCTTGTTAGTTTGTTCAAAATTTGGAGACAAAGATAGATTCCAGGCAACAATATCACCACAATACATATCTAAAATCGGAGATAGATAACATTTGCCAAAAGAACAATTGAATTGAGATACATCCGTAGACCATTTCTTATTTGGACCATTCGCAATGAAATCACGATTAATAAGGTTATCCGCTAAAGAGCCAACACTTCCCATATAGGAATGATATTTTTCTTTTCTTTTGATCGCTCTCAAACCCATTTTGGTCATCAATCGGAGGACTTTTTTCTTGTTGATTACATATTCTTGATTATGAAGCTCCGCTGTTATTCTTTTAAAGCCATATCTCTTTTTATTTTCAAAGAAAATACTCTTAATCAAATTCATCATTTTACTGTTTTTGATATCTTTATCAGGATTTTTGAGTTCGAAGTAATAGGTCGCTCTTGGAAGTGAAGCCACTTTAAGTAATCTAGAGAGTTTCCATTTCTTGTGAATGGACAATAACTCTTTAATTACTTTTGTTTTTTCACCTTGGCTTCCGCGGCTTCTCTCTTTGAGACCAAGGCATCGAGTTTTTTTAAATACTCGTTCTCCATTTCTAAATATTCATTTCTTTCTTTAAGAAGTTTTAGCTCTTCTTGATCTGAAATGGATAATTTAGATTTCTTTGCTTTTTTTGCCATAACGATGTGTTTGGGTTGTCTACCTTTTTTACATTGTAAACCATCCATACCTTTTTCGTTGTATTTTCTTACCCATTGATAAAGCTGTCCAGCATATATATACGCTTCTTTCGCAACAGAAGTAATTGAATTACCCGCAAGAACTTTTGCTACTAATTCAAATCTTTTCTCGGGCGTCCAAACAATGTTAAAAGATGAATGCTTTAAACCATCTATTCCAAGATCATCATAACGTTTCACCCAATCATATATATGATGCATAAAAGTAGTTCTGTTTTTGCCGGGCGGATGATTGATATGCTCGCCATTTTTATACTTGTTGACGCATTCAAGTTTGTACTCAAATGAATATTTCATAAAAAGTACCCCTTTCCTAATGTCTAGGATTTGGGGTACCTTTCAATGATGGACTATTTTCACGTGGCTTTTTTACGTATTTAATGTAGGAATAATTCCATTCCACTTCACTTCTTTTTCTCATAGCTTGTTGAGCGCGAGAAGCTAAATCATCAACCTTTTCTCTTCCTGTCAATTCTGGATTGGCATAGAAAGGTCCGTCTAAGTAAATATAAGCGACTGGTTTTTTCTTAAATCTTTTTTTCTTAAACACTGTTGTCGCGGTGATGATTGGAACATTGTCATTTACTGGATAGCGAAAACTGCTTGGAGTGAAATCCCGCACAAAATTACAATAAGGCCAAATGTGAGCTTCAGGATAGATTAAAACGCGATGTTTTTTTTGAATATGATGGGAGAGACACTTCGTGTAATTAGCGAACATCTCTAAATCATTTTTATTAGGAATCGGGATAGCACCTAATGATTTGACCATCCAAGAAACGATTGGGTGAATCGAAAAAGCTTCCGGTCCAGCAACAACAACACAAAATTTGGAAGGATTGAGTAAGACAGGATGAGTGATAGGATCATAGTCCAAGACATGATTAGCATAAATATAGTAACCGGCTTTTTTGACACCTTTCAAAACTCGTCGGTTTTTTACTCGGCTTTGATATATAAACAAATTTGCTAAAAACAAAAGCGGTATAGCGATGATTTGGCGGAAAACCCATCCTCCAGTTCGCGAAAAGAAATTACGATTAAAATAACGGTAGTTGCTGCGAACACCTTTATTCTTTATATCAGCACTAGCGAAGTCGTCATGCCGTTCATCCTCATAGTATACAATTTTAGGACCGTTATTTTTCTTTGCCATAATCACCAAGATTATTACTTACTTTTTCTGCTGACGCAAGAGCCCACATGATATTAAAACCGCCACATATTGCATCTACATCTAAAACTTCGCCAATAAAATAAACATTATTTTCTTTTTTAGATCTTAATATTTCGTTAACCTCTTTTATTGATAGACCTCCTGAGGAAACTTGAGCATTTGGAAAATCATAGAGTCCCTTGAATGTGAAAATAGTCTTGTGTATATCAAGATTGTTTTTAACTAGATAACTCGCGAGACGAGGATGAAGAAATTCAATATATTGATCTGGTATAATATGACCATAATTTGGGGCAAAATCAACGCAAATACTTATTATTTTTAAGGTATTTTCCATATTAATGAAGTGAGTTAAATTAAAAATTGCAATTCCGGATAAACCATCTTTTTTGAAAAGTAGTTCGCCATCCTCTTCGTGTTTCATTTTCCCATCTATGAGAAGTGATAGATGACTTTTAGCCCTCAAACCTTCTACTAAATTGACGTTTTCTTTAACCTTAATTGGACAGAGTGATGGTTTAGGATTAATTAGAGAATAGCCATGGTTTTTTAATATGTTATATATACTCCCATCACTGCCAAATTGAGGAGAGGCTTTACCACCACTTGCGATGATTAAATTATCGAAATGATAGCTACCTTTATCGGTGATTAATGCGTTGGAAGAATAGTCGATAATCGACTCTTCAAAATGAACTTCAATATTTAATTTCTCGACTTTTCTATTGAGCATAAGAGCAACTGTCTCAGCAGTATCACTCAGAGGATAAAGCAATTCATTAACCGACTTAGACTTGATGCCAATTCTTTCAAAATATTCCACAATATTTAAACTAGAAAAAGCATCAATAATTGGTAGCACAAAGCTCTCGTGATTGTATTTGTTATTCAAATTTCCTTGGTTTGCAAAATTGCATCTGCCATTACCGGTTGCGTAAACTTTTCGTAATAATTTGTTGTTCTTTTCAAATATCAAAACCTTATAAGATGGGTGCTTTTCTTTAATCCGAATCGCTGCAAAAACACCGCTAATTCCACCACCAACAATTACAATGTTTTTGCTTTTTTCATTAGACATAATGCAAAGAGTTTTATTGTCTGATCGATAATTAGTTGGCTTAGTGGCGTCTTCAGGAATAATCCAGGTTTTTCCCATTAATTTAGCCCCCAAAATCTTTCCTGTTTGACAATAGAGTCGTATAGTTCTTGGGGCGAGTTTCCATTTTGAAGATATTTGTTGAACAGATAAATATTCCATATTGATATTTTATGCCGATAACGGCAAATAGTCCATAATTGCTTACAAAAAGAAAATTAAATTGTACACCTTTTCTCTAACATTGTCAGTACAAGCGAAAAATTAATAAGATAAGAAACAATCAATCTTTAATTGAATCTTTTGTTTTCTGTAATTTCAAATTATTTCCAGTTTTAAAATGCTTATTTCAGTGAGTGCACTTTACTACAATTAATAGACAATTTATAATTTTTATAGTAGCTATTTCATTTCTACTAGAAAGTTGAGAATCCATTATGTCAGAAGAAAGAAAAGACACTATTCTCCTTGCTAATCGTCGTGAATTCCTTGCGAGAGAGTTCGCCAATTTGACTCCAGAATTTGTTGAGTATGGAAAGAAGTTTCTTCCAAAGAAAAAGCACTTCATGATTATTGGAGATGTACTTGTTTATTTGAGTAATGAAAAACTCGTTGTCAATGAAGTCTACATTTGCGATAATCCAAAGATGCAAATTACTATTACGGAATTGCTTCCAGAAAAGTATGTCTTTGATCCATTTGGAACAGACAAATTGCAACTCGAGTGTCTAAAAGCTAAATTTAAATAAACGTTTAAATTCTCCAAACATCAATCCTCTTTAAAAGGGGATTTTTTATTTCTGTGAGATAAAAGCACTCATTTATTTTTCATCATTTTTGATTACTAAAGCGAAAGTGTTATTTTGAATCGGAATGCTATTTCAGTAGACCACCAATTTTTGCGATATGTCCACCAGTTAGACTTGATATGTCGTTCTTAACAATCATCGCGCTTGGATCAATAGCTAATATCTCTTTGCTTATTTCTTTGCTACCTCGACGATTGGTATAAATCATCAAAACTTTTCTTTTTACATCTTTTCCTTCCGCATCCATGGTTGTCACACCCAAACCTTGAGAACGCAGAGTGGCGCAGACAACATTTCCTTTTTCTTCAGTAGTAATAACTTGGACAAGTATTTTTCCAAAGGCTAATTTTTCTTCGAGGATGGATCCGAACCAAACACCTGCCGCAAAGCCTAAAGAATAGGCAATGCCTTTATAAGGGGATTCGGTTAAGCCAACAATTACACGGGAAGCCACGAATACCCAAAGAGCTATTTCAACAAGTGCTAATAAAACGGCAATTTTTCTATAACCTTTTACGATTAGGATGCTTCTCAGAGTGCCTATCGAAACCTCGATTATTTTCGCCAACACAATACCGCAAAATTCCAAGACAATCATCAATGTACTCACACTCCAAATCGAGTTCCAAAATGCATTCCAATCCATAATTTTACCTTCGTTTTTTCGCACTTCATCTATGTGCTGATGAAATCATATTGTAAAAAGAAGAACTTTACAAACATAATGACACTTTTTTAACCAGGTTTCGAATATAGCCCTCTTGGCACACAATTACAGTTACTTTTTTAATCGAAAAAAGTTTTGAAAGAAGAAAGAAAAATAGGCAAAAGAGAAAATAAAAACAAGCGAGTGAGTTTATAATTTAATAACTGGTTATTTAAAAGTTATCATTTAAAAGTATAATACTATTAATCAAGTAGCATATTTCGAAAGAATAAGAGGTATATAAGTATGAATGATCGTTATGAACTAAACAAAGAGTTAGCACAAATGCTAAAGGGTGGCGTCATTATGGATGTCACTAGTGCCCAGCAAGCTAAAATTGCTCAAGAAGCTGGTGCTTGTGCGGTTATGGCATTAGAGAGAATTCCTGCTGACATCAGAGCGGCAGGGGGTGTTTCTCGAATGAGTGACCCAAAATTAATAAAAGAGATTCAGGCTGCAGTGACTATTCCAGTCATGGCAAAGGTAAGAATTGGACACTTTGTCGAGGCACAAATTCTTGAAGCTTTAGAAATCGATTATATTGATGAGAGTGAAGTCTTATCACCAGCGGATAATGTTTATCATATCGATAAAACAAAATTTGCCGTTCCTTTTGTCTGCGGAGCTAAAAACTTAGGCGAAGCATTAAGAAGAATTTCTGAAGGGGCAGCGATGATCAGAACTAAAGGAGAACCGGGAACTGGTGATGTTGTTCAAGCCGTTACCCATATGCGTTTAATCCAAAGTGAAATCAGACAGGTTCAATCATTAAGAGAAGATGAACTATTCAATAAGGCTAAAGAACTTGGAGTGCCTTATGATTTACTAAAATTAGTCCATCAAAATGGTAAATTACCCGTTGTCAATTTTGCGGCAGGAGGTGTCGCTACACCTGCCGATGCGGCCTTAATGATGCAACTTGGAGCGGAAGGCGTTTTTGTGGGTTCAGGAATTTTTAAGTCCGGAGATCCATTAAAGAGAGCCAAAGCAATCGTTAAAGCAGTAACCAACTACAATGATTCAAAAATTATTGCGGAAGTTTCCGAAGACTTAGGCGAAGCGATGGTTGGTATCAACGAATCAGAAATTGATTTATTAATGTCTGAAAGAGGAAAATAAGCCAATGATTATTGGTGTATTGGCCTTACAAGGTGCTTTTGTTGAGCACCAAAAAATGCTAGAGAAACTAGGTTGCGAGACTTTTACAATTCGCAATAAAAATGATTTAAACCGAAAGATGGATGGACTGATATTGCCAGGTGGCGAATCGACGACAATGTATGGCCTATTAAAAGAACTTCAGATGGAAGATAAAATTAAAAATCTTATAAATGGTGGCTTGCCAACTTTTGGAACATGCGCTGGATTACTTCTATTGGCAGATGAAATCCATAATTATGATTCTGCTTTTTTAAAAACTATAGATATTACCGCTCGAAAGAACGCTTATGGTAAACAACTAGGGTCTTTTGTGACTAGGGCTGATTTTGGTGACAAAAAGGATATACCTTTTGTTTTTATTCGTGCGCCTTACATTGAAAGAGCTGGCAAAAATGTCGAAGTTCTTTCAGTCGTTGATGGAAAAATTGTTGCGGCAAGACAAGGCAATCAATTAGTGACTGCTTTTCATCCCGAATTAACTGATGATTTGATAATTCATAGTTATTTTTTAGAGATGATTAATCGAAACAAGTAATATTTTTGGTTTACCTGTGCAAAAACATAAAAGAAAGACAGTAATGTTATTGCAAACATTTTAAGATTATTAATGGTTATAGAAATTCTTTTTAACTTACTACTCTCCTTAATTTTAACACTTATTTTAGAAGTGCCTTTTTACTTTATTTTTAACAAAAAATCATTGAGTTATTTGCTGACAGTTTATTCCATGAATATCGCTTTGAATCTAACAATGAACATGCTTCTTATTTTTGCTTTTAATGATCATTATGTCACCTCGCTAATAATCATGGAGGTATTGGTCTTTTTGATTGAAGGTTTCATTATCTTTTGGTTTAAAAATATTCGCTTCAAAGGTTTTCTCATTTCCATAGGGGCAAATTCTATTAGTTTGGGTATCGGCTTGCTCTTTAATCAGTTCCACCTCTTTTTAATTTTTCCCATTGGAATGCTAATTATTATACTTAGTGTTTTTATTGTTGAATTTACATTGATTGTTTTATATTTTGTTAAACAATTTAAAAAGAAGGGTAGCAATTAATCACAACCCTTCTTGAAACAATCTATAAAAATTTTAAGAGATTATTGTTTGTTATTTTTTCCTGTTAACAACCACTATTACAATAGTAATGACAATTATTGGCGCCAATACTATGAGCGAAATAATAACAAGACCAAAAATAATTAGACTGCTTAAACCAGCTAAAAATCCAGAAAAATTCCAACCATAGCTTTCATAGGAACGACGAATAAAAAAGAAATTGGCATTCTCGATTTCCTCGGTGGATACATCACCATCAATGGTTACATATAAATCAGAATGACCTGTCGCGTTTTTGCTAATGCTTTCCCAAAAATAGTCTACATAATCGTTATCATTCATCGAAAAAGAGAAAAAAATCGTTTGAGCAGATAGTTCTCCTGAATTAGTCCAATCGAAGGAATAGGTGAATGTGGTTTCATCATTGCTCTCACTATAACTGACAGATGTTACGTTTTGATTTGAAATAACTATGGTCTGGATAAGATCATCGCTTTGATATCCATAAATTCCAAGATGTCTTGAAGAATATGTGACAGTTCCTAGAGGAGCGCTACCAGAATAAGGGAATATCTTATTAAAAGAGTATGATTGATTAGGAACAAGACCTTGAATTGGTCTTGCATCAT
>JAEZUH010000034.1 GCA_023443485.1 Bacillota bacterium
TACTTGCTATCGAAGATGTCATGACCATTTCTGGTCGTGGTACCGTCGTTACTGGCCGTGTCGAACGCGGCAGAGCAAAATTAGGTGATGAAGTTGAAATCGTTGGTATTCGCCCAACTCAAAAGACTGTTATTACTGGTCTTGAGTCATTCCGTAAAACCTGTGACTTCGTTGAAGCTGGTGATAACGTTGGCGCTCTTTTAAGAGGTATCAACCGTGATCAAGTTCAACGTGGACAAGTTCTTGCTAAACCAGGAACCGTCACTCCTCACAGCAAATTTAAAGGTTCAATCTACGTTCTATCTAAAGAAGAAGGTGGACGTCACACAGCTTTCTTAAGCAACTACCGTCCTCAATTCTACTTCCGTACCACCGATGTCACTGGTATTATTACTCTCCCAGCTGGTGTCGACATGGTCATGCCTGGTGATAACGTTGAATTAACCATTGAACTCATTCACCCAATCGCTATGGAACAAGGAACCAAGTTCTCCATCCGTGAAGGTGGACGTACCGTTGGTGCTGGATCTGTCAGCGAAATTATCAAATAATTTATTTGAACTAATTAACGAATGCTTTCTCTCCGGAGGAAGCATTTTTATTTAAATAAAAAGGTTTTTTATAAAGGAAAAATCAAGTATATTATTATTATGCCAAAAACCCCTAAGATTGAAGAAAACGAGAATATTCTTGAGATAGCTCCAATAGGCAAAGGAAAGCGAATCCTACTATTTTTTGCTGACTTTTTCTTATCTTTTCTACTATCCTTTATTCTATTTAATGTCGCGGTCACTCCTCTAGGATATTTGATCACCGACTACGATAAAAAAAGCGAAGTTTCTTCAACCTACGAAAATATGAAACTTGATATCCTTTACGGGCGCGATCTTCTCTATTATCACGATGAAGATGATAAGTATTTATTCTCTTATAGTCTAAGTTTTACCTATGATGTATTTCTATCTTATTTTTGCCTTGACATAGAGACCTCTCCAGATATCAACTATCCGGAATACGGTCATAAAAAAGTTAATGATGTTATTTGGACTTATTATCACGATATTAGGAATGATGATTCTAAATATGCTTCCTTATTTGAAAAATACAATGTCGATGAATATTTTGAAGAGGTAGAAAATCAATTTGTTCTTAAAGATATATATAAAGAGGAATTAGCCCCTTATTTTAATCCAACGAGTGATCTTTCAAAACAAGGAATGAATTACTATGATGAGATAGGACAAAAATTCTTTTTCAATCTGTATGGTGAAGTCATCAGCGATATTGAGCAAAATGATATAACCTACTCTGGAGCAGCTTTGTCCTATAATAACGCGGATGTCTTTATCCGTGAATTTGAGGCTTTTTATCAGAACTTTTTCACATATTCCTCGATCATTACATATTTTATCATCTGGCTAGCTTATTTCTTTATCATTCCTCTTTTTAGAAAAAAACATCAAACCATTGGCATGTCTTTGATGAAAATACAGCGATTGAACATTCACCGCCTAAAATTATATTCGAAAGTGGAATCCGCTTTGGGCAGCATCTATCCCTTATTCACCGGAGCCTCGATTTGCTTTCTTCTGCCAATGACTATTGTTGGAGTAGCGTTCCCCTTTTCTTTACCTATTTTAATCTATGCGATAGTGATGGCTATTTTGTTTCAAATAGTTTCAGCGATTTTCTTGATTTTTAATTCCTATAATCGAACCATTACTGACTGGTTTTCGCAGAGCGTTTGTGTGTCGAATGAAAATTTGGATGCTATTTATAGCATTGAGGATTATAATAAAAACCAATGATTAACGAAGAACCGATGACCAATGAAATAAAATTGGAGTATTTCACCCCACCTTTTTACCGTCGTGTTTTAGCCAATGTCATCGACGCGATTTTCTTTTTGCTCAGCTTTATTGGCTTATTTATTGGGGTAAGAGAAATTGTTACTTCAACCCAAGAATACAAAACAAACATCGTCGCTATGGCTCAAATTAAAGTTGATAGTTGTCTATACATTCCTGACATCGATAGTCTCAAAACTATCAGCAAAATAAAAGAATACATTGAAGCCGAAGAAAAAGTGCTTCCTGAAGATATCAAAGATGTTGTTGACATTGTCAGTGTTTTGAACAATACCAGTCTTTTTGGCACTAGCGTTCAACTTGAAGGCTCTCAGGCAGCTATTTCCGGCTTCCACGACTTTGTCGAGAATGTGTGTACTCCAGAGGATTATGCTATCATCATCGCGGATTATGAAACTTTTATGTTGAGCGATGAGCTCGTCGATGGCGATGGCATTCATTATTTTATCAAAGATGTAGATGAGAAGATTGTTATAAATCCTGAATGCGCTGAAAGAGACGCAGTCATATATTCGAAAGGTTATGCCGCCTATATTGATGAACATGCTCAAGGCTATTTGCTCACCTCTGTTCCGACATATTACGAATACTCAAGATACCTCAGCGATATGTTGTTATTCATTGAAATACCGATATCATATTCGATAGCCGGACTACTAATTTTTCTCCTACCAGTTTTGATTTTCCGAAGGGGAAGGATGACCTTCGGAAAAGCCATATATCGAATTGGATCTGTTGACGCAAACTTCATTTCGCCTAAAATTGGCCGAACTTTGGCTCGTTTTTTCATCTTTTATTTCGCAGAACTAATACTTTCGTTATTAACCTTTGGTGTTCCATTTATCATTTCCTTCTCTTTAATGGTCTTCAGCAAGAAGAAACAAGGATTCCCTGACTACATGCTAGGAATTCTTGAAGTAGATTGCTATCGAACCAAGATTTTTATATCAAAAGAAGAAATTGCTCTTAAAGGTATTAACACACATTCTAAAGCTGTAGACTTCAAAGTCAGAGAAAAATTATAACTATTATATAGGGCTATCATTTTTTCTTGTTTTTTCCATTTGCGGACTTTTCCTCATCGTGTATAATAATTGTGGTCTTATGTTATACATTGGAGGACATTCAATACATGACAAAAAATAAAACAATGGGGCTTTTTGTTGCTTCGTTTTGTTTATCTGTCGCCATGGCACTTCCGGTGACCTTGGCAGTCAGTAGTTCTTCTCTACCTGCTTCAGAAAATTCAGCTGTTGCAAGAGAGATTGGCAAACGAAATAGCTGGGAGCCTGATGCCGCTGAAGTAGAGGTGGATACAAGCAAACTATCTGCTCTCACCATTTCTTCTTCAATTACTCCGTCTAGTCATTCTTTTACATTTACTTTCTCAACTGGTGGACAAGGATATTCAGA
>JAEZUH010000056.1 GCA_023443485.1 Bacillota bacterium
CCTATATTCTCGTCGCCGCTTTGCCGATTATTGGCGGTGGATTCGGAAAAGAATCGTCCATGTTCGCGTATTACCAAGATCAAGTTAAACTTGGCTATGCTCTACAATTTAATACAGAGCAGCCAGGCCTTGGAACTTATTTATGGGAATATTTCGATAGTGGTTCTGGAATTCAATATTATTGGTATAAAAGACCAATCCTCGACTTATATTTTAACTGGATTAAAAATATTTTCACTAGATGGGACTGGGGTCGCTCCACTCAAATTAAGCTCAATGCTTCTGCCATGAGCATTATCTTGCAGCGTTTACCTGTCTCTATGTCTTTGAATATTATCTCCGTCGTTATCTCTGTCCCTCTTGGCATTTTGCTTGGTATATGGGCTGGCCTCAAGAAAAACACTTGGATTGACCACACTATATCCACCCTTGTCATGATTTTCATTTCTATTCCTTCATTTGTTGTTATTACTTTCCTAATTTGGATAATGGGTTATCAACTCGGTTGGCTGCCCACTCAATGGCCCAGCGCGGTCATGCCCATGAACTTTAAGGTTCTTGGCTATATCATTCCGGTTTTGTCTCTTTCCTTTGGCTCTGTTTGCGGATACACTCGCTTCGTTCGAGCAGAACTTTGCGAAGTTATGTCCTCTGAATATCTCTTATTAGCGAGAACAAAAGGTTTAACGAAGAATCAAGCGATTGTTCGCCACGCTCTTCGCAATGCCTTTGTTCCAATTTTGCCTTCCATCTTAGCTGAGTTCATCGGCATTCTTGGTGGTTCGATGATTTTGGAGTCCATTTACGGAATTCCCGGCATTGGATTCTTGTACATCACCGCATTGAATGATCGCGACTATAGCGTCTTGATGGTCGATATGGCTGTGTTTACGATGATTGGCTTAATAGCCGGCATTGTTCTAGATTTATCTTATGGATTTATTGATCCACGTATTAGAATGGGGGCGAAGAAATAATGAAAAAGAAAAATGACGATTTCAAATTTGAAAACAAAGTAACTCCCCACGTAGCTGTTCAAGAAAAAGCGGTAGTGACTGATGCTGATTTTCAGCTGGTCAACACTAGCGATTATAGTCACGACCAAAAATTCGAGACTAAACCAACCACATTCTTAAAAGACTCAGTTAAACGTTTCTCAAAGAATAAATCTTCCGTTGTTGCGACATATATTCTAGGAATTTTGTTGCTTGGAAGTGTCTTAATTCCGATTATTGATCGTTCTGATGTCAGCGTTCCTTCTCCCTATCAAATTTACCTTGAACCCAAATTATTTGACGCAGGTACTGGAGTTTGGGATGGAACTCGTGAATATACTGACATTGCCTATTATGAAGATCCCATCGATCCAAGTAAGTCCGGACCTGACCCAGCTGACTTCAATCTCTACGCAGTTAGCAATTTAAAAATTACTGGCGAGAAATATGTCAATTCTTATAGCAAATTTGCTAAAGAAGGATTTGTAAAACTTGGTCGAAAAGCTGACGACATCAAAGATGATTGCTATTTGGAAAATATTGGTTTTAGATTAAATGCCACTGTTTCCAATAGTGTTGATATTGTTTTCGGCACTCAAGAAGATGAAGAGCTTGAATACACACAACTCGCTCCTTACCGCATCGATTTCTTATACGATGACACTAACGGAACAGAAATTGCGTTCGAACTAGCTGATTTTAACCAAGATTATGCCCCTAGACACTTTGAATTAAGCGATCTTCTTCAAGTTGAAAATCCTGGTGTCACTTTCTATGATAATGCTAAATTATCTATTACTGTTGATTGCACTGATAAAACATTAGATAGTGCCATTCTTATTAAATCAATTGTTTTTGAGACAGACAGTGCGGTTGAGAGCTATGTCGAAGCTGCTACTGCTCCAAGTTTCACCGATGCCAATGAAATGATTGGCCGTGTCTACAAAGTTGGCAATGATATTCAAAAGAATTACTGGAACTCCAATGGCGATAAATACATTTATAAAGCGGTTATGACTTCTTGTTCTTTCACCTATGATACATATGCTGGTGCTTATGGAATCAAAGAAGTTGTTGTTGATGAAATTACTATGAAAGAATATCGCCGCAACGGATGGTGCCAATACAACTTCAATCAAGGCGTTTCTTCGTTTGTGATCTTAGATCCAGATAAATGTCCTATCACTGAAGTTATTTCTCAAGAATCATCTGGTGTTTCGATTGTCACTTATAGCCTTACCTGTAAAGTTTATTTCTATCGCTTCCAAGGAATGGATTCGATGCCTCGCTATATATTCGGCACTGATAAATCAGGCCGCGATATGTTGAAATACGTTTTTGAAGGTTTAAGAACCTCTTTGCTTTTAGGTATCGTCACTTCTGCTATTTGCTTTATCTTCGGTTTAAGCTGGGGAGCCATCAGTGGCTACTTCGGTGGTAATGTCGACTTAGCGATGGAAAGATTTACTGATATTTTAGGTGGATTGCCATGGATTGTTATCATGACATTGGCGATTATCCATCTTGGACAAAGCTTCTCTGTGTTTGCTTTAGCGCTCTGCTTGACGGGATGGATAGGAACTAGTGCGACAACACGTACCCAGTTCTATCGATTTAAAGGACGAGAATATGTTCTTGCCTCTCGTACATTAGGTGCGAGCGACATGAGACTAATCTTCAAACACATCTTGCCTAACGCGATGGGCACGATTATTACTGGAGCGGTTTTGATGATTCCTGGAGTTATCTTCTCAGAAGCCACCATTTCATATTTAGGATTAGGATTGAAAGGAATGAGCTCTTTAGGTGTCATCCTCTCTTCTAACCAAAATGAATTATTAGCTCACCCATATCTATTAATTTTCCCAAGCGTTATTATCGCTTTATTGGAAATCTCATTTAACTTATTTGGTAATGGCTTACGCGACGCCATTAACCCAACTCTAAAAGGGGAGGATGAATAATATGTCTAATAACAAAGAAATCGTTTTGTCTGTCAAAGACTTAACCATTCACTTCTCCACTGATCACGGCTATGTTCAAGCAGTCCGTGGTATCTCCTTTGATTTGTACAAAGGTGAAACTCTATGTATCGTCGGTGAATCTGGTAGTGGCAAATCCGTTACCTCAAAATCCATCATGGGTATCTTATCGGCTAATGGTCGTATCAAGAGTGGGTCCATCATGTATCAAGGTGAAGATTTAACCAAAGTCAGCGAAGATGAATTTCACCGCATCAGAGGAAAGAAAATTGGCATGATTTTCCAAGATCCTCTCTCTTCATTGAATCCTATCGTCCGCATTGGAAGCCAAATCACTGAATCGATGCTAATTAATAGCAATCGATTAAAGATGATCTATGATGAAAAAATCAGCGATGAACTCGTTGCTTATAAGAATGCTCTAACTGAACGTAACGCTGGAATCGCTAATGCCAAGGACAAGATTCACTTCTTAAAAGTAGATAAAGAAAAAGTCAAGGCCAGCTATATTCTTCATCATCAATCTGTCTCCGCTAATATGTACAAAAAAGGCCAAGAAGTTAAATCGCACCTCACTGAATTAGCGGGTGAGTACAGCCACGAAGTCGAACCTCTTGAAGTTAAGATTCAAGCTCTTAAAAGCGAACTAAAGAATCATAAAGAACATCAAGAATCTGATTTAGCTAAGTTAGCTGAATTAAACTCTCGTTTAGTTGACCTTAAGGCCAAATTTAAAGTGGCTATCGTCAAAGTAAAAGCTGAAGGGCATAAAGAGCAAAGCGCTCTACGTGTCAATCGAGCTAAAGAAAGACTAGATAATCGCTTAGCATGTAAAGAAATTGATAAAGATTACAATCAGCGCATTAAACAAGCGAAAAAAGATTACGCCCTCATTAAAAAAGACTTGCACGCTAAATTTGATGAAGAAATTAAAGAAAAACGCGCAATTTTTAAAGCCAGGTCAAAAATTGCTAAAGCAGAAGTTAAAGAGTATGCTGCAAAATTAAAGGCTGATTATATTGCCCAACGCAATAGTATTAAAGCCAAATTACCTGAAGCCCACACTGAACACGCTAAAGCATTGGTGAAGGAAGAATTAGTTTCTTTACAGGAAAAATACATTGCTTCTATCAAAATTACCAAGCGTGAAGCCAAAGAAAAAGCTTTGAAAATTATGGCGGAAGTCGGTATTCCTCAGCCGGAAAAACGCTTCAAACAATTTCCATTCGAATTCTCCGGTGGTATGCGTCAGAGAATTGTTATTGCGATTGCTCTAACTGCCAATCCTGATGTCTTGATTTGTGATGAACCAACAACTGCTCTTGATGTTACTATTCAAGCGCAAATCTTGGAATTGATTAACAAATTGAAACGCGAGAGAAATCTCTCTGTTATCTTTATTACTCATGATCTCGGTGTCGTCGCTAACATGGCGGATCGCGTCGCGGTCATGTACGCCGGAAAGATTGTCGAATATGGAAAAGCCGAAGAAATTTTCTATGATCCTCGTCATCCATATACTTGGGCTTTGCTCTCTTCCATCCCAGATGTGGACAGCAAAGAAAGACTAGAAGCTATTCCAGGAACTCCTCCGAACATGATTTACCCACCAGAAGGTGATGCCTTCGCGGTGAGAAGTAAATACGCGATGGCTATCGACTTTAAACAAGAACCTCCTCTTTTTAAAGTGACAGACACTCACTATGCCGCCACTTGGTTATTAGATCCACGTGCGCCGAAAGTGAAGATGCCAGTCATCGTTTCTACCCGCATTCAAAATTCTTTGAAAGCACATGCTGCTTCAGAAAAGGAGGGTAAGTAATTATGGCTAATAAAGTATCATATCGTCCCGAATTAGTGGAAAACGATATCGTTCTTTCCGTTCGTCACCTCAAGCAATTTTTCACCATTGGGCGTGGACGCAATGCCTTTAAAACCAAAGCTGTTCATAACATTTCCTTTGATATTAAAAAGGGTGAATGTTTCGGCTTAGTCGGTGAATCTGGTTGTGGCAAAACAACAACTGGTCGATCTTTAATCCGCCTCTATAATGTCACCTCTGGCTCAATCTATTTCAAAGGACATCGAATTTCTGCAGGAAAAAGATGGAATGTGAAGGAAATCAAATTTGCCACGATTAGAGCTCGTAAAGCAATCGCTCTGCTTAAAGGTGAAGAAGAAGATAAAATTGAAGAGGTTTATGATATCACTGGTTTAGGAAGTGAAATTAAATTAGTCGCTTTTGAAATCAACGAGAAAAAGAGTCTCATTCATGAAACCAAAGTCAAACACAAGAATGCTCTAAAACGGATTCTCTCTACCGTTGACGACGAAAGTGAAGAAGCTCAATTAATTGAGAAAGAAAATCTCGAATTTACCGCCTTAATCGCTCAGTTGGAAAGGGAAATTAAAGTCTTGAAAAACAAGAAATCATCCTTGGTTTCTGAACGTAAACAAAAAGAACAAGGTGTAGCGATTAAAACGCCTGAAAGAGAAGCTAAAGTCGCGGAAATCCGCGCTGAATACGCTTTGAAAATCGAAGAGATTCGCGGTAACTTACGCGCTATCGTCAAAGAACAGCGTGATGCCATCAAACAAATCGCATATGACAACTCTCATGTCGACAAACATTTGATGAGCAAAATGCAGATGATTTTCCAAGATCCAGTTGATTCTCTTGATCCTCGTATGACTGTCGAAGACATCATTCAAGAAGGCTTACAAATTCAAGGACATCACAATAAATTTGCCAACTCTAAAAAAGTGGCAGAAGTCCTAGAAAAAGTCGGTCTTATTCCTGAATATGCTTCTCGTTATCCTCATGAGTTCTCCGGCGGACAACGTCAAAGAATCGGCATTGCACGCGC
>JAEZUH010000066.1 GCA_023443485.1 Bacillota bacterium
CATATGTTTCGCATAATGTTCTAACTTCTTCAATTGTCTTATTGCCTAAATGGGTTGGGCCAGTTTGGCCACCCACAACAGTGATACTTAAAGAAGTTGTCTTGGTGACACTGCCTTCAGTGTATGAAAAGACAACCGCGGTATTATCAATAGTTAAAGTTCCTGTTGGGTTATAGGTATAGTTGGTAACTTCTTTACTTGAAGCATCATCGTATGTGGCAGTGATTACAACGCCACTTGGATCAAACAAATCACCAACACTATATTCGGTTCTCACATCACCACTAATTGCGATGCTGGTTAATACTTTGTTGCTGATAGCATCAACAGTAATAGCAAGAACATCACTCTTGGTAACTTCATTCTCCGTGTAGTAGAACGTTATTTGAGTATCAGAGACTGTTAAAGGACCTTCTGGAAGAAAGGTGAAGTTATTAACGTTCTTACTGGTTTCATCGCTGTAATAGGCTAAAACAGACACTCCTGTTTCATCAAAAGATTCACCCTCAATATAACTTAATTTAGTATTTTGACCAGCGTTGACTTCGATGGATTCTAATGAAGCGGTAGAGACACCACAGGCTGTAATCATAGATAAGAATATCACTGTTAATGATAGTAGTTTAATTGGTTTCATAGGTTTTACCTCGGGTAGATTATACCAAATAAACATTCTTGCACAATGGAAAATTTAGGAGATTTAATAAAGGGTTTCTTTGATGTTGAAACAAGGGAAAAAGAATTAGAGAAAAAATACTTTAAAAATTAAAAAGATTATTGGCTTAAGAAATGCTTTTGTGAAAAAATCATTGCAACACGAATTGGGCGAATACATAGAAAAAAGTTAAACAACAATGGTTGTAAATACATAATTCAATTTGAGAGGAATCTAAATTACTTCTCTAGCCTAACTGGTTTTGAAAATAAAAAGGAAACAATAAAAAATGCTAAGGGGGAAAATTAGAAATCGACATTGTCGTTCTCGAAAATAACGAACCTAATAATACCAAGCCATATGCGATGATTGAAATCAAATATATACGTCAATTCAAGCAGGATTTGAGTTCGCCACTTGCCTCGCCGACCAAATCACTTTACGATGGGTTACGTGATATTCAATTCGTTGAAAAATGCCATAATTTAGGTTTTCGTGAATCGTATGCTTTATTTGTTACAGATCACAACTCAATTTACAATGCAAACCTCCAACCTCATGAAAATCAAGATGTAATATGGAATTTCTATAGACAGCGAGGTAGAGGTACATCAGTTCGAGATGTGCTTGAAAATGGTGGAAAGGGTAAAAACATTAATGTATTCAATGTTGATTACAAAATAGACTGGCAAGATGTAATGTATTATGAAGATGAAATGACTCATAAGCTGCATTTGAAGTATAATCTTTTCTCGGTTAGTGCCGAAAAAAAGAAACAATAAAAATATTCTTGTAAAGTAAAATTCTTACTGCCTATTGTTTTATAAAACTCTTTTAAACTTGTTTTATTTATAGAATCAATAATTAATTTGAGATACTTGTCTTCAAATCTTGAAGTCTTGTCTCTTTGATAATATGTTTCCGCTGTTGCATTCGCCACGCCTACCACCGTGTCGCAATTTCCTCCGAAAATAACGCAGTTGCTAATAATTTTCATTTTTTCTTCGCTCATCTCCGTCGTTTCTTTTTTGGTGATGATTGAGTAACCTTTTTGTTCGGCCCATTCAGCGCGGCCTTTAAGAATTAGTTTTAAGAATGCTCTAGTAGCACCAAATCTTGATGTTACACCATTGAAGTTATAACTTTGGAGTCAGCCAAATTAGCACCAAAGGCTGACCTTACGATCTATAGGAAAAAGATTATGTGTGAATTAATATATTGCGTAGTTTCCATTGAATGAATTTTTAAATTGTACTCTATACTTTTGTTGGTTTTGTATTGCTGGCTTTTTTTCCATTATCCAAAATAGTTATTGGAAAATATGTATGATTTGTAATCCTGCATTTTCATGAATGGTTATGGGCAATGAAGAAGAAACGTTTCTATTTGAACACGCCTGTATCAAAAATTGATTTGATTATGGTGATCAAAACATCTACGACTATGCTGTTTCCAGCTTGTTTATAAGCTTGTGCTTTGGACACAACTATTTTGTACTCATCAGTAAAACCCATAAGCCGATGGCACTCTCTTTCACTTAAAGCTCTTAATTTTCCATTAACCGTTACATAATTATCAACGCCAGCTCTATGATGATTTCCCATTGTGGATAGGAGCGGTCTTGCAATTGGAAGGTCTGTTTTCGGGCTTTGAGACCAGTTTTTAGTCCCGGATTTCATAACATATACGTTAACCAATTTTGATAAAAAATAATTTGGATCAATGGTTCCGCCTTTTCCACTAAAAACAACTGAACCGTTTTTATCATAAGTCATGCCACCATAATCACAGGCTTCAATTAAAAAGTCCTGCATAGAATATTTCAGGTTTTGCGGGTCTCTTATTTTGTAATCTATGCTATTGTCCTTGAAACCAACAACAAACAATCGTCTCCTGTTTTGAGGTATGCCATAATCTTTAGCGTTTAAAACAGTTGGGAAAAAACGATACTTGAGACGGTTGAATTCTTCTTCCATAATTTTCCAAGTTTCTTTATTACTGTTATTAAGCACTCCATGTACATTCTCATAAATAAAAACTGTCGGTTGTATTTCCTCAACTAGTCTTGTAAATTCAAAGAATAAATTTCCTCTTCTATCATTAAAACCTTTTTGGCTGCCAACAATCGAGAAGCTTTGACATGGCGACCCGCCTATGAATAAATCAATCTTATCCCTAAATGGAGTTCCATCAAAAAGGATTACATCCTGAAAAAAATCATCAAGCTTGCAATCGTAATTTGCTAAAAAACTGTCTCTAACAAAGTTATGGCGACTAGAATTTTTTGAATAAAGATTATCAACATACTCCTTTTTCTCTTTTATGGTTTTAAGGTTTCGAACTTGCTGATATTCTCTTTCTTTGTCATATGGAAATATTATATTTCCATTATCGCAAGCAAAAACGATTTTGTGCTTAACATTCAATCTTTTTAGTGCGAACTCTGCAGCACCAATTCCGCTAAAAACTGTTCCTACTTTAATCATCTAATACCTTTAAAATTTCTTCTATCAAAACAGATAATACATTAACTACGATACTATTTCCAGATTGTTTGTAAGCATCAATATCGTGCTCATCGATTTTGAAGTCTT
>JAEZUH010000074.1 GCA_023443485.1 Bacillota bacterium
TATCAATACACTAATGACTCGCTATTAAGGTATCTTAATAGATTTGTGAACCTTTTCTAGGCGGTTGTAGCTTACGAGGCGACAACGTTTGTAATATAACATAAGTTATAAAGGGGTGTCAATTTCAATTTGATTTATTTTCAGGCAATAATCCATTCGTTTTGAACGAATAAGCGCCTCCATCTCCAATAATTAGATGATCGATGAGGCTGAAACCAATTCTTTTAGCTTCGTTGATGATGGAAGTAGTAAAAGCGATGTCCTGTTGAGATGGTTCCATGCTGTTGCCAGGATGATTATGAACTAAGTAGAAATATGTGCCTTTGCTCAAAACTAAAATTCGTAAAATATCGCGGATGGAACAAGAAACATTATTCTCGCTTCCAATTGACAGAACTCGTTCCTGAACAATTTTCTTTTGGCGATTCAAAGTAATAATGACTATTTTTTCTTGAACCTGACTAATCAGTTGAGGAGCATATTTACAATAAATCATTGAGGAGTCAACAATGGCATCCCCGTTTTCCGCTTTTCCAATTTGATAGCGCTTACTTAACTCAAAAGTAGCAGAGAGTTTAATAGCGGATGTTTTATTCAAACCTTGATAAATAAGAAAGTCTTGATAAGGACAATGAAAAACATTAAAAAGTCCTCTTTTATCGGTGATGAGTTTTTGAGCGATATCCAAAGCGGAATGATCTTTCGTTCCTGAGCCGATTATGATGGCTAAAAGCTCAACATCTGAAAGAGATTCCACACCATATCGCATCGCTTTTTCGCGGGGTCTTTCGAGGATGGGCAAATCTTTAATCGGTGCCAAAATCAATTCCAAGTAAACTTCCAACCGCCAGGAATTGTCGCACTACCCTTATTAGAAAGAAAGAGACGATAGACGACGACGGCCACAATAGCGACGGCAATGAGAGCCATGACAGTAGCTAAAGTAATCACTTCTCCCACTTGATGAGAAGCCATTTCTTGATTCGTGAGTTCGATGTAATTCATAAAAACCTCCTATTGATTTAGGAGGCCTTTGATAAAAATTAGTTGGAAAATTAAGCGAGTTTTTCTTTTTTCTCAAGTAGAGATCGAAGATTATCTTTGTGCTTATTTAACTTACTTTTTTCTAATTCAATCTTCTCTTGTGGTGCTTTGGTGAGGAAATTATCGTTGGAGAGCATTTTCTCAGCGCGGGCAATTTCACTTTTCGTCTCTTCGATTTCTTTATCGATACGAGCGATTATTTCACCTCGTCCCGCTTGATTATCGATTAACATATCGCCGAAGTCATAGATCTTTAATTCGCCTCGTTTGGAGAGAATTTCTTCACCAATGACTTGAATATCACTAAAAGTGAATCTCTTTAAATAGGTGAAATAGGCATCAAACACTTTAATCTTAAGATTGAGGAATAAGCTCAGTTGAGCATTGGGCGCTAATTTATTTTCAATCTTGTAGTTTCTGACATCTTTAATCATTGAGAAAAGCATATTGACCTCGTCGTTAACACTATTGTCGATTAGTTTGTCTTCCACCAACGGATAACTTTCTAACATGACTGATTCGAGGTGTTTTGGCAAAGATAAATATAATTCTTCAGCGATGAAAGGAGTGTAAGGATAAATTAAGAGAATAATGGCTTTCAAACACTTATAAAGAACTTGATGGGTTGTTTTTATACTTTGCTCATCATTTGAAGATAAAGACACTTTGCTCATCTCAAGATATTGAGAACAAAAATCATCATACACAAAGTTATATAGATGAGTGCTGGCCGCGTTGAAATCGTACTTTTCCATATTGGAAGTCACTTTATCAATCGTGTCTTCTAAGCGATTAATTATCCACTGATCAAGGGGTGATAGGTGTAATGAATCAAAACTTACAGAAGTGAAACCTTCAGGCAAAACGCTCAATACATAACGAGCTGAATTCCATATCTTATTAAGGTAATTAGAAGCAGCAGCGACTTTTTCTTCGATGTATCTCATATCTTGGCCAGGAGTGCAGTTCGTAGTTAAGAAGTAGCGAAGAGCATCCGCTCCATAGGTTTTGGATACCAAAATTGGGTCGATACCATTACCTAATGACTTGTTCATCTTGCGTCCGAGATTATCGCGGACTAATCCATGAATAACAGTCTCTTTAAAAGGTGATTGACCAGTCATTTCTAAGGATTGGAAAATCATGCGACTAACCCAGAAGAAAATAATGTCATATCCCGTCACTAAAACATTCGTTGGGAAATAACGTTTAAAATCAGCAGTGATTTCTGGCCAACCAAAGGTTGAGAATGGCCATAAAGCACTAGAAAACCATGTATCTAGCACATCAGGATCTTGTTCCCAGTTTTCGATATCTTTAGGAGCATTAATGCTGACCAAAAGTTCACCTGTTTTCTTATTTGTATAAGCGGGTATGCGATGTCCCCACCACAGTTGACGAGACACGCACCAATCTTCAATTTTTTCTATCCATTGAGTAAAGACATTTTCAAATCTTTCAGGAACAAAGTTGACTTTAGAATCGCTTTTTTGATTAACAAGAGCCTGCTCTGCTAAGGGCTTCATCTTCACAAACCATTGTTTGGACAACATTGGTTCTACCACTGCGTTGCTTCTTTCACTATGTCCGACTGGATGAACCATCTCTTCAATTTTGACGAAATTACCATCTTCTTTTATTTGTTTCAGTAGATTTTCACGGCAGACAAAGCGATCTTGACCTTCATATTTACCACATAAATGATTCATTGTCGCATCTTTATTAAATATGATTGGTTTTTCGAGATGATATTTTTCTCCGATGACAAAATCGTTAGGATCATGAGCAGGAGTACATTTCATGGCTCCAGTTCCAAAACTAGTATCAACATACTCATCAGCGATGACAGGAATGGCTTGACCATTCGCAGGATTTATAACCTTCATGCCAATGTATTTTTGATATCTTTCATCAGTGGGGTTAACCACGACGCATACATCACCAAACATCGTTTCCGGACGTGTGGTGGCTACGATTAGGGCTTCTTTAGTGCCAACGATAGGATACCTAAAATAGTACATATGGCCGACATCATCTTGATGGATGACTTCGACATTGCTAAGAGCGGTTTTCAACACTGGATCCCAGTTGATGATTCTCTCACCTTGGTAAATTAAGCCGCGATTGTACAAATCGACAAACACTTTGCGAACAGCTTCATTTAAGCCTTCATCAAGAGTGAATCTCTCACGTGAATAGTCAAGGGATAAGCCTAACACTTTCCATTGTTCGTGAATTGATTCGGCGTATTCTTCTTTCCACTTCCAAGCCCACTTTAAAAACTCTTCGCGAGTGAGTTTAGTGACATCAATGCCTGATTTTGCTAGTTTATCCATCACTTTAGCTTGAGTGGCAATACCAGCGTGGTCCATGCCAGGTAGATAACAGACATCAAAGCCTTTCATTCTTTTATAGCGGGCGATAATATCTTGAATGGTTGTATCTAAAGCGTGACCAATATGTAATTTTCCAGTGACGTTTGGAGGAGGAATAACAATGGAGAAAGGAGCCTTGTTCTTATCTCCCGCTTGAAAATATCCGCGAGATTTCCATCCCTCGTATTTTCCTTCTTCCACGGTTTGATAATCGTAACGTTTGTCTAACATAAGAACCTCCGGACGTAAAATAAAACGCCCTTATCTAAGGACGCTCGCGGCGTGGTACCACCTTAGTTCATCTTGCGATGCACTTCATTAACCTATTTTCGCTAGGTAACTATCTCTCCAAAGTGACCTTCGCTTATCTTTCTTATCGAGCTTCCACCATCCTCGATTCTCTATTTAGAAATAATAAGTTACTCCTCTTTTTCAACGAGCCTATAATTCAGTCTAATATAATTAAATAACCTTTTCAATAGCGGTTTTTAAACTCTCGATGGTACGAGGTTGCAAAGAACTGGTATAGAAAAGTTTATCTTCCTCGACATTCATTTCCTTTAAATGTTTGACGAGAGCGAATTTTTCTTTCTGATTAACCTTATCTACTTTGGTGATGATGACAAAATATGGGATATTGTTGGCCATCACATAAGAGAGGATTTCTTGATCATTAATATTCATCTCCCGGCGAGAATCTAAAAGGACAAGGACAAGTTTTAGTTTCTGACAATTGGCGAAATAATCCTCCATCATTTTGCCAAATAGGGCGTCTAAATCAATTCCACCACGAGCATAGCCATATCCTGGAGCGTCGACTAGATAAAATTGGTTATCAATCAAATAGTAATTGAGCAATCTCGTATGACCTGGCTTTGAAGAGGTATAGGCGAGTCGCTTTCTTTGACAAAGAGAATTGATAAGCGTCGACTTTCCCA
>JAEZUH010000001.1 GCA_023443485.1 Bacillota bacterium
GCGTCGACTAGATAAAATTGGTTATCAATCAAATAGTAATTGAGCAATCTCGTATGACCTGGCTTTGAAGAGGTATAGGCGAGTCGCTTTCTTTGACAAAGAGAATTGATAAGCGTCGACTTTCCCACGTTACTTTTACCGACAATCAAAACTTCAGGAAATAATCCATCCGGTGCCTCCGAATAACTCGGGGCTGATTTGATAAAAGTAACGTTAAGAAAATTAATCATGTTACTTGGTAAACGCTACCTTAACCGCGTCTTCGACAGTCGTCATATAAAGGATTTTGAGTGATTGTTTCACTTCCTTTGGAAGTTCATCCGCGTCCTTTTTGTTACCTTTAGGGACAATAATGGTCTGAATACCTGAACGGAGAGCAGCGAGAGATTTCTCGCGTAAGCCACCGATGGGGAGAGCATTACCACGCAAGGTAACTTCACCAGTCATAGCTAAGTTAGGATCAACTGGACGTTTGGACAAGCAGGAAATAATTGCGGTTGTAATCGCAATACCAGCGCTTGGTCCATCCTTAGGAACCGCTCCTTCGGGAACGTGAATGTGAATATCTAAGTCATTGAACATATCATGGTTGATGCCATATGATTCAGCGTTAGCTTTAACATAGTCAAGAGCGATAGAGGCACTCTCTTTCATGACATCGCCTAAGTGTCCAGTTAATATCAAAGCGCCTTTGCCTTTGAAGTTATTAACTTCAATAGGAAGAATATCGCCACCGTATTCAGTATAAGCTAAGCCCGTGACAACACCGATTTGAGGCTCTTTTTCTTTTTTGCTATCTTCGAAAATGGGGGTGCCTAAGAATTTATGCACTCTATCAACATCAATATCAATAAAAGTAACGCTGGAATCTTTGACAATTTCAACTGCCACTTTTCTCAAGCAGGAAGCAATCTTTCTTTCGAGTTCACGAACACCCGCTTCGCGAGTATAACTGCGAATGATGGTTGTAATCGCTTCATCGGTGAAAGAAGCTTGTTCTGGTTTTAAGCCATTGATTGAGATTTGTTTTTGAATTAGGTGTTGCTTAGCAATCTGCACTTTTTCAAGTTCGGTATATGAAGAGAGCTGGATTAATTCCAAACGATCTCTTAATGGACCAGGAATTTGATCGAGGTAGTTCGCCGTACAGATAAATAAGACATCACTTAAGTCATATGGTTCTTCGAGATAGTTATCATTGAAGGCATTGTTTTGTTCAGGATCAAGAACCTCTAATAAAGCACTGGCGGGATCACCTTTATAGGAACTAGCTAACTTATCGACTTCGTCGAGTAAGAAAACTGGGTTGGTTACACCTGCTTTACGCATGCCTTGGATGATTCTTCCAGGAAGAGAACCGACATAGGTGCGGCGATGTCCACGGATTTCCGCTTCATCACTGATACCACCGAGTGAGGCTTTGAAAAATTTACGTCCCAAAGCGCGAGCGATGGACTTGCCTAATGAGGTTTTTCCGGTTCCAGGAGGCCCAAAGAAACAGAGGATGGGGGATTTAAGATTACCAGTTAATTTCTTAACCGCTAGATACTCCACAATACGTTTCTTGGGTTCTTCTAGACCATAATGGTCTTCATCGAGAATTTTTTCGACATTTTTTAAATCATCATTGTCGATGGTTTTTTGCCACCAAGGGATATTCATTAAAACATCGAGATAGCTTTGAATTAAAGCTCCTTCAAGAGAGCCAGATGGCATCATATCGAACTTTTTAAGTTCGCTTTTGACTTTGGCTTTGATGAATTCAGGATAAGGGTTGCTCTCTAGACGTTCCATGATGGCGTCTGGATCATTGGCTTTATCAGTATCTTCACCGAGTTCTCTTTTAATGGCTTTTAATTTTTCGCGGAGAAAATATTCCTTTTGCGATTTTTCCGCTGATTCGCGGACTTGCTCAGAAATGTCTCTTTCAATTTCCGATCTTTGGTTTTCACCGTTTAAAAAAACAGTGACTAAGGTCATGAGAATTTCTGCATTATTCGCTTCGAGAATTTCTTGCTTTTTGGCTAATGGGGCTTCTAAGAATCCTGCTAATGCATAGCATAATGATGCGGCGTTATCAGCTTTGGAAATTAGATTGGCTACATTGCGAGGCATTTGAGAAACGATGTTGGGCATCGAATCGAGAATTTTGTTGATTGCGACAATGATGGCTCTATTTTTCTCTTCGCTGATTGGCTTAAGTTCTAAAATATCGCCTTTTGCCACATAATAATTGCCTTTGCTTTCAAGGGCAATGTTGTCTAATTGGACTCTTTCCACGACTTCCACGCGAACTCTTTGGTGTCCTTCTCTTTCAGAGTTGGAAATAATGTGGCAAAGAGTACCGACGCGGTAGACGTCCGTCTCGGTGGGGTTTTCGACATCAACATCATTTTGGCTCGTGACGAAAATTAACGAGTTAGTTTCGTTTCTCGCTGCTGTAATAGCGTTGATAGAAAATTCTCTCCCCGCCTCAATCAATTGCTGATTGCCAGGAAATATGACGAGGGAACGAGTGATTAGTAAAGGGAGAGTTAGTGTTTGGGCTTTATCTGCCATAACGATATCCTCCTTTCAAGAATTTGGTTATGTTTATTCGTTGTGCGAAATTAAGAATTCTTCCACTCTTTGCATCTTCAAGTTATTGCGGAATTCATTTTCTTGTTGAGCGAGAGCTTTTTTGACATCTTCAATTTTCATCTTGTATTGATCAGCGATTTTCGCGTATTCAAAGTCGACTTCTTCTTGAGTAATTTCAATCTTTTCTACGGCAGCGATTTCTTCCATCACCATGTAGTTGGCAACATCATGGGCAGATTCTTCGTGTAACTTTGCCAAGAATTCTTCTTCTTTTTGGCCAACAAATTGCAAGTATTGTTCTAAGGTTAAACCAGATTGTTTAATCTTGTTTTCTAAGTCTTCTCTACGAGAGGCGACTTGGGTATCGATGATTTCTTCAGGGATGTCAATTTTTGAATCCTTAGCGATCGCATCGATTAATTTATTGAGATAGGTGCGTTTCTCTTCGGCTTCCTTGTTGACCTTTAATTCATTCTTTTTGTATTCCTTGAATTGATCAACGTTAGAAACGTCTTTGATTTTGAGTTCAGCGACTAATTCATCAGTAAGTTCAGGAACTTTCTTTTCCTTCACTTCGTGAATTTCACATTCAAAGAGAGCGGCTTTACCTTTTAACTCTTCGGTATAGTTCTCGGGGAAGGTGACATTAACATGAACATGTTCGCCAGCCTTGTGACCAACGAGTTGTTCTTCAAAACCAGGAATGAAGGAACCAGAACCGAGTTCTAATTCGTGATTAGTGGCTGAGCCACCATCGAATGGCTTGCCATCGATACTACCAGCGAAATCAAGAACGACTGTATCGCCAAGAACGGCAGCGCCTTCTTTAACGATGAGACTGGCATTTTGATTCTTCACTGATTCAATAGCGACTTCTAAATCAGCGTCTTCGACTTTGACATCTTGGTGACCAATCTTTAAACCGGTGTATTTTCCTAACTTAACTTCAGGAGCGGTGACGATGAGGAACTTGAGTTCGAGTTCAGCATCGCTAATTTTGGTAACATCAACCTTTGGTTGGGCGTAAGGTTTCACACCATCAACGGAGATGATGTCCTTATAAATATCAGGGAGAAGAGCATTGATGGCGTCATCCATGACCTTCATCTGATCTACTTTTGCTTTAATTAAATGCTCTGGCGCTTTGCCTTTGCGAAAACCATCGACCGTGACATTAGCGGCGGCTTTATCAAAAGCCTTTTTTTGAGCAACTTTCCAAGCTGCTTGGTCTACGACAACCGCGACTTCGACATGTGAATGTTCTAATTTTGTTACTTTTCTTTCCATGTAATTACCTCCAAACATGTGCGATATTGATTATAAAGAAAGAATTCTTTAAGCACAAGAAAAACGCATTCGGCGTGCGTCTTTACTTTTTAGAGACAATATAATTAAAAATTATCGAGCGATTTTTTTATTTCGCCAATTAGTGAATTTACTTCGGTTGCATCAATATTTTTTTCGTGGCAGCGAGATACAAGGCTATCCTTGACATCATTATTAAGATATTCATTGGCAATTTGATACAAAGCTTCAATTAAAACTTGGGTGTCAATATTTATTGATTGAGGATAGATGTAGATTAAGTGAGTGGAGAGAATAGAAATCGCGTTTTCACTCAAAACTGGGTTGCGATAAGCCAGTTCGAGTTCTTTGATGATTTGATTAAAAGTGTCTCCCACGAAAGGTGGCTCAATCAAACTAGGATTAACGGTGATTATTTCACCGATATGGTTAAATGAAAAGGTTCGATTGATTTGCTTTTGAACAAGCAACAACAACATTAAAGAACGAATTGATTGTTTAGGAAAATTTACCATTATATTTTGAATATAATTCAAAAACTTGCTTATATCCCTTTCTCTAACAATATCGATAACCATCAAGATATCATCAGGATCTTGACTTTCAAACTTCTTAATTAAATCCTCGTCTTTAATAAATCGCATCGAATTGTGTTTTTGTTCTTCTAAACGAATCATCTTAGGGATGTCACGAAGTAACTCTTCTACCTCTTGAGAGACGTATGGGCGATTCTTGTAATAATCAAGAACACCAAAAGCATCATCAAAGCGAGAAAGCAGGCACAAAACTTCAACATGAACTTTAATCAACAAGCTCATATTCGATTCCAGAGTCTTTTGGTTAGCGGTAATGCAACTCAAGGCATCCTCGGCTTTTCCTGATCCAAGTTGAGCGGATATGCGATAAAAAAGCGTTGTCGCATCTTGAGCATTTTCGGTCAATTTAATGACGAGTTCATAATGCCTTTTATCCATCAAAGTTTTCAAATTATCCATTGCCATATTAGTAGTTTCCTAGTAGTTTTTTGTGTTTACTTAACTTTGTTAAAGTCATGTAGGTTATAGGTCTTGCCCTTTCTTTTTTGTTTAGTTTCGTTTCATCGTTTAGCTCGCTTGAATGCTGGGGAAGATAATGCCGTTATCTTATCAAGCAAGTTCATTCTAAAACTGCATGTTAATTATAATGCATTTGGTGCATCTCACCAACAATAAGCAATATTTTATCTCATTCTCATAAAAGAAGTGCTTATAATTATAGCGATGATTAGAAAAGACATTCAAACATTTGTGGAAAATATGCCTAAGCATATCACTATTGTGGCGGCGACAAAATATGTCGGTTCAGAAGATATGCGTATCCTTTTTAAAAACAGGATTACCAATTTTGGAGAGAATCGAGTCGAAGATTTTCTAAAAAAATATCAATCTTTAAAAGATCTTCCTATCACTTGGCATTTCATCGGTCATCTTCAAAGGAATAAAGCTGATAAGATAATCAATTATATTGATTACTTGCACTCATTAGATTCTTATCAGTTGGCTGAACTGATTGAAAAGAAACGTGAGACTCCACTACCTTGTTTTATTGAAGTTTCGGTTAACGCTGAAGAAAATAAGAACGGAGTGGCTTATGACCAAGTCATTGATTTTATCAAAAGTCTGTTGCCATTAAGCAAAGTCAAAGTCATTGGTTTAATGATGATGGCGATTCAAGGAAGTAGCCAGGAATCACTTGAACAACAATTTGGAAAACTAGCTATTTTGCGTAGCAATATCGAAAAAGAACTACATATTTCTCTTCCTTATCTATCGATGGGAATGAGCGAAGATTTTCTCGAAGCAATAAAGCAAGGAGCGACTCACATTCGCCTCGGTCGCATCCTATTCGATAAAGTATAAAAAGTAAGATGGTAACATCTTACTTTTTTTTCGTTTTGTTAATGGATAATTTTAGAATATCGGAATATAAGTCCACCCGTCGATCGCGGTAGACGCCCCAACCTTCTCTCTCTTGAGCAATCTTTTCTAAGTCAAATTCAACGACACGAACGCCAGTAGAAGTGCGATCCGTTTCCTCAATAACATTGCCATATTCATCAGTGATGAAAGAAGAGCCAAAGAAGGTCATGCTCGAGCCATCTTGTTTTTCTTCTCCAAAACGATTGCTAGCAATCACGGGCATGATATTTGCTCCAGCGTGACCACACATGACGTTTTGCCAATGGGCTTTGCTGTCTTTAGGAAGGACTGGCTCACTGCCTATAGCAGTGGGATAGAATAACATCTCCGCTCCTTGAAGGGCCATGATACGAGCGGCTTCGGGGAACCATTGATCCCAGCAGATGCCCACTCCAATCACTCCATATTTGGTCTTAAAGGTTTTGAATCCAGTGTCACCAGGAGTGAAATAGAATTTCTCTTCGTAGCATTGACCGGTGGGAATGTGAGACTTGCGGTATAAGTCAATCACTTTGCCATCAGCGTCGATGACCACTAAAGAATTGAAATAGCAATTATTTGATTTTTCAAAGAATGAGATTGGTAAGACCACATCGTATTTTTTAGCAATTTCTTGATAATGCTTAATCAAAGATGAATCTTCGAAAGACTGCGCTAACGCGAAGTGATCATAATCTTCGGTTTGGCAAAAATAAGGGGTCATGAAAAGTTCCGGCAAAAGGATGATATTAGCGCCTTGTTTCTTTGCTTGGGCGATAAGAGCATCAGCCTGTTCAATGTTCTTTTCGATATTCCAAGACATTGACATCTGAGTGCAGCAAACTTTAACTTTCATGTTTTACTCCTTTGGGGACTTGCATTGTTACGCAATGGATATTCCCTCCACCGATCAGTATTTCTTTGGATGAGATTTGAATGACTTCTTTCTCGGGGAAGATTGATTTAAATTGCTTCAAGGCAATCGCATCTTCTTTAACTCCAAAACCAGGAACGATGACAAAGCGATCACTTTGATAGAAGTTGATATAGGTCGCTAACAAGTTAGCGCCGGCTTTTCTGGGCTTAGCGCCATAACGGCTTGCCGAGTATATACCTTTAGCCTCTTTATTTGTGAGATAGATGGGGTTGGGCATTTTGACTTTGATCACTTTGATTGGTCGACCATGAGCATCTTTGGTCGATTCGAGAATCTTGAGAGCTCTAGTCGCTGCGTTATATTGAATTTTATCGGATGTCGATGGCCACGCTAATAAGACTTCACCAGGGCGAGAGAAGGCGACCATATTGTCGACATGTTCGTCGGTTTCATCGCCGATGATGCCATGAGGAATCCAAATAATATCATTAACTCCAAGGTAAACCTTGAGTGTCTCTTCAATTTCAGCTTTGGTAAGGTTGGGGTTGCGTCCCTTTGATAGGAAACAGGCTTCTGTGGCGATTAAAGTACCTTCGCCATCCGTGGTAATTGAACCACCTTCCATGACGAATGTTGCTAATCGATATGATTGAAGTTGTAATTTCTTGACGAGTTGACTGCCTAAAGCATCATCATCTTGATAGTTCGTGTATAAACCATCGTAATCTCCACCCCAAGCATTAAAGCGGAAGTCAACACTGCGAATATCACCATGCTTATTGCGCAGGAAGATAAGCGTATTATCGCGTGCCCAAGCGTCGTTATAGCGAACTTTGATGGGAATGACGTTTGGAATCTTTTCGAGCCAAGGAAGGCTCTTAGAATAGATAGAAGGGTGGACTCCGACATACACCTTTTCGAACTTGGCGATTGTTTTGATGAGAATGCGGAATTCTTCAGTTGCTTCCCGAGCGTGATTCCGCCAGACATCTCTTCTAAATGGTAATAAAACGATGGTCCCTTGATGTTTATCGCCTTCAAATGGTAAGTAATAGTTATCTCTTCGTGGCGTGGTCAATTCGTTCTTAACATAGTCATGGAGTTTCTTCTTATAGAAGGAGAAGTTTTTCCATCTCTCTTCATCGACGATTTCGACTAGTTCACAGTTATGATGGTTGCTTAAAATCGTGCATTGTTTGGCTAAGCCATCTTCGATTTGGAAAATGATGTCTTTAGAGAAGACTTCACCAGCTTGAATAACCGGGATGCCAGGAGGATAGATAACAATTGATTCTTTGCTGATATGGTTTAAAGCTTGACGAAGAGTGACTTCTTTGCCGGGAGCGAAGAAAGCCGTTCTTGGTCTTGTGAGCATAAAACCATATTTAAAGGAGAAAGAATGAAGGGGATAAGTTCTCGTTTTTTTAAAATGCTCTTTAGAGATACTCTTGAGAGCTTTGATTAAGGCATTGAGATGGGCATCAGTGGTTCCCAAGGCTAAGATACAAAGAACAACATAAGTTTCCGCTAATTCGACTTGGACATGATAACGGGTTTTTAAAAGGCGATATAATTCATAACCATTGATATCGAGGCGATCGAGTTCAATAAGAAGCTTCGTTTTGTCATAGTTAAAAGCTCCAGAGGATTTGAAATAATCTTTGCCTCGAACAATGAAACCGGGAATCTTGTTGATTTCTTCAAAAGCTCTTTCGCTGATGGAGACGACTCTTTTAGATATCTCTTCGCCATGCTCTTGAATATAGGCTCGCGCGGCATCCAAAGATCCAATCAACAAAGAACTGGGGGAAGTCGTATTCATCAAGTTAAGAGTCTCTTGAATTTTGATATGGGAAACTAGATTACCTTGTAAAAGTAAAACGGATGATTGAGTGAGTGAACCAGCGGTTTTATGGAAAGAGACGGCGCTGAGATCAGCTCCCGCATCCATCGCCGTGACAGGATCATTATTAGTTAAATAGTAATGAGCGCCATGAGCTTCATCGACGATCACCACCATGTTTCTTTCATGGGCGAATTCAACGATGGCTCGTAGATCGGCGATAACACCAAAATAAGTTGGGTTAATGACAACGACGGCTTTCGCCGATGGGTAGCGAAGGATCATTTTTTTATATTCTTCTAAAGAAGGTTGATTAGCAATTTCAATGTTTGAGTCAATATGGGGTTCGACATAAATCGGAACCGCACCTGACAACACTAATGAGTTGGTTAAAGACTTATGGACATTGCGAGGAATGATAATTTTATCGGTCGGTTTACAAATCGTCATCACCGCGGCGATTAAGCCAGAAGAAGTTCCGTTGATTAAAAAATAGGCGTAGTCTGCATGACAGACTTGCGCCATTAATTTCTCAGATTCCAAAATAACCCCAGAAGGGTGGGCTAAATTATCTAATCCGTAAGGAGCGTTAACATCACATTGATAAACTTTTTTGCCGATTAAAGCCGTCATTTCGTTTTTGATGTTACCCATGTGGTGACCGGGTACATCGAATGGCGAAATTCCTTCTTCAATATAGCTTTTTAAAGCATCCACAAAGGGAGTTTTAATGTCGCGTTTATCCATTTCTTCATTATGTTAATATTACTATTAGCGATATACAATAATTTTTTTAAAGTAGAGTCGAGTTTTACTTTTTTGTCCTCGAAGTAAGAACTAATTCGGGTTCCGGAAGAGTAACCCGATAGTTATCAGGAATTGACTTTAAAAGGAAGACGTTTGAACCTATTACACAGTTCTCACCAATGACAACTTCACCACCTAAGATAGATGCTCCAGCGTAGATGGTAACGTGATTTTTAATCGTCGGATGACGCTTCTGGCCTCTCAAGAGGCGACCTTTAGTTAAAGATAGGGCTCCGAGGGTAACACCTTGATACATTTTGACATAGCTTCCGATGTCACTGGTCTCGCCGATAACGATACCAGTTCCATGATCGATAAAGAAAGGGGAAGCAATGTTGGCGCCTGGATGGATATCAATGCCAGTAATAAAATGCGCATGCTCACTGATGATGCGAGCTTGGAGAGTGTAACCTAATCGATGAATGATATGAGCGAGGCGATGATAAGTGATGGCCATATAGCCAGGATAGGCTAAAACAATCTCCTCTTTGCTATCGACAGCGGGATCGCTCTCATAGAAGAATTCTAAATCATCTTCGAGTTGTTTTTTAATACTCGGTAAGTCGGCTAAAAAGATATTCACTTTCTTTTCATTGTCATCGATGTATTTTAAAAACAAGTCTTTGACGTCAACATCTTGCTTGCAGATGAGATAATCGCGTAAAGAATGGGCGAAAATAATGACTTTTTCTTTTACCATGTGTAGCGGTCTCCTCGATCAGGGAAAATGACCACGACGTTTTTATCTTTTAAATCGTTCTTTTTAATGTATTGAATGGCACCTAATAAAGCCGCTCCACTGGAAAAGCCAATATCAATTCCTTCCACTTCACGAATGGTCTTTGCCATTTCGATACTTTCTAGGTCGTCGACATCTTCGATGTAGTCGATGATATTGCGATTTAAAGTATTGGGGATGAAGTTGGCGCTGATGCCTTGAATTTTGTGGGGTGCAGCAACTCCTTTAGTTAATAAGGGTGACTGAGCGGCTTCCACACCGACCGCCACTAAGGGTTTCTTTTGTTCAAGGAAGTATTTCTTCACACCGCTAATCGTTCCACCCGTGCCAATGCCTGATACTAAAATATCAACATTGGGTAATTGTTTTAATATTTCTGGACCAGTTGTTAAATAATGGGCCATAGGGTTATTTTGATCATCAAATTGACCGAAGATGAAGGAATTAGGAATCTCTTTAACTAATTCTTCGGCTTTCTTTTTGGTGTCGGCCATGCCACCTTTAACTAAGACTAATTCACCACCATATCTACTCATCATGTCGCGGCGTTGTTGGCTCATGCTCTCGGGCATGACTAAAATTGCGCGATAGTTGAAGACATTATGGTAGAAGGCTAAAGCGATACCGGTGTTTCCTGAAGTTGCTTCAATAATCGTTGCACCTTCTTTTAAAAGGCCTTTTTTGACGTCTTCAAGCAACATGTTATAAACTGGGCGATCTTTGACTGAACCAGTTGGGTTCGTATTCTCGACTTTGGCGTAAAGGTGGCTTTTTAAGCCATATTTATGCTCAATTTTAAGTAGCCTAACTACTTCGGTATTCCCGGGGATGTATTTTTTATTCATCATTAATTTTTCCTCATAAAAAGGCGGGCTTTGACGCTCCGCCGATTCCTTTATTTTTCTTTGGCTAATTTATGCGATACTTGTTGTTTGCACATTGGACAAATAGTAAAGCCTTCTGGTTTAAGGGGAGTCGTTTGGATTTCGTCCTCACTATAGGTATAAACAAATCCGCAATAAGGACATCGAACTTCATAAACTTTGTTTGACATATGACTGAGTCTCCTTTTTTCTTGATTGTAAGTATATCATTAAACTTTTTCATGCGGTAGTCGCATACTCAAGGAATTATCGAAATTTTATAATCACGATTTGATGTATGGATTATTTAAGATATAAGCTTTGCTTTCAATCATTTGGCCCATTTTGGTTTTATATTGATGAAGATAAGCGTATTTAAAACCAGCCTTTTCAATCACTCTTTGGGACCGGATATTATC
>JAEZUH010000030.1 GCA_023443485.1 Bacillota bacterium
CTTGTAAATTTATGCGATCATTTAAAGAAAAATGTTTCTTTGGCATATTTTTTCCTCCTTTCAAAGCAGCAGGAGCTAATTTAATTATAAATATTTGTATCTGTGGCGTTTAGTTTGTCAATTAACGATGTGATAAATGAATTTGGCTTGTGTGCATATGCTTATTTTGATAGTATAAAAGGGAGATGCCATCGATGTTAAAACGAATTTTGTCTTTTGGTTTAGTGTTGTCATTTCTTTTCAGATTTGGAATTACAAATTATGAATCCGATAAAGTTAGAGAATTTAACACTTTTCCTGTTTCACTATATAGTGATAGTGAAAAAATACTCGAAAACAGCACCACTACATATTTAAAGAATAATTACGTACATCTACCACGAAATTTAAGAGGTTCTTGCGGATATATTTCAATATCATTACTTCTTTCCTATTTTGACAATTGCATAAACGATAATATAATTCCTGAAAATTTCGATGATTTTTTTGCTTATGATGATGTTGATGATTTAAACATCGAAACTATTACTTCTCCAGGTGTTGTTCACGAACAAATTTTAAGTGATTCGTTATCTTCAAACGAAATTAGATCCGTTATTTCAACCAACGAAGAGAACTCACTTCAATATGAACTAATGAATATGGCTTTCGAAAACAGCCTATCCTTTATGCATACAAATAACGAAATAGAAGAAATGATGACATTAAACACAAGCGAAATGGTCAACATATTGAATTACTATCTTTCAACCTTTGTTGGGTTAAATCAAGCGGATTATTCCATATCGGTGTTTAATTATCCACATCAAATAATTTCGTTTGTAGAAAAGGGAATCCCAGTAATCGGAAATCTCTCGTATGGTTCCTCAGGAGGTCACAGCGTCGTAATATACGACGCAAACGGAGATGGAGACTTATATGCACATTACGGTTCAGCAAATCGACTACAAACTCATATAAATATATACGATGATGGCTTCACTGATTTTGAAGCTATTGTTGTGTCTCTTAATACTACTCATGTTCACTCTGATAATATTGTTGACTCTTCCGGCAACACACGATGCCCTTGTGAACTTCTTTATCATCCATACAACAGTGATATAACTCTTAATTTCAGTAATTATTACAAAAGTGTATCGCCAATCTTGTCAGTGACTGATGATTTTGCACCTGTTAGTTACTCATATGAGTTCGTTTTTTTAGAAAGATTTGGAAGACCAATATCGAGAAATTATATTTTAGACAGTGTGTCAGAAACGACAACGATTCCTTTGCAGGAGTGGTTCAATATTTTAGATTTGTCATACGAAATTAGATACATATTAAAAAGAAAATTAGTAATTGAAAGCATCTCTTTTATTTATCAATTGGATTTGAAAATTAATCCTCTTCCAAGGGAATCAACAATACGAGCAAACATTCTTGATGAATTATTGAATTTTAATAGTTGGTACAGTTCCTCAAGAGAGAGACAAGAGATTTTTGTTGGGTCTCATAAAATAGTCACATACCGAAAGCGTTGTGGCTACATTGAAAACGAAGCTATTGTTATGTCTCCACGAAAAATCAATGAAGGTGAGGCTTATTTGGAGTTTCAGTTCGACCAACCAATTTATTCTTTCGAATTTAACATTTCTCTCTGGAGCGAAAGAGAATACCTATCTCCATCAGATTCAGAAGCTACTTTTGATTATAAAAGAAACGAGAACGATATGTGGCACGAAACTCTAGATTTGTTAAATGATATCACTCTTTCAATTAGAACTGATCAATATGATAATTATTGCTTTTATTTTAGTAATCCGGTTTCTTTTGTTAGATTTTATTCTTCGACATCCCCTTTTGGAACTTGGAATAAAGGCCGAATCTGTTTGCACGATTTTATTGTATCATATGAATACGAGAATATGGGGGCAAGATAGTATATGAAAAAGGGACTACCTATTTTATTATTACCATTTCTTTTGGTTTCTTGTTCTAAGGCAGCCAATCTATTTGATTTCTTGGGCTTGGATTATGCCTACCTATATGACAAAACATCGTTGATGTTCGTTACTTTAAATGGTGGGCCGCTTAATTTCAATAAAAAATTTCTTAAAGTTGCTTATAAAAGTGAAGAAAAAGAGGTCATTAAATCCTATTTAAAGACTCTTAAGGATAATGGTTATAGCGAGAACGATGACACTTTTTCCACAGGCATAAAAAGTTCTCTAGAAATTAATTTATTCGCAAATGGTGACAATTATTTTATTAAGGATGGATTTACAAAAAACAATAAGATATATCAACTGGATGGATTTAATTCATTGGAGAGGTTTGATTTTTTGGGAAATTGTTTTTCCTTTAATTTTACCAATGCCGATTTTTATCAAAATAATGAGTTTATTAGTTCTTTTTCGCTTAATTCAGAGAGCTTTTATTTTAATCATAATGAAAACTTCACATATCTTGATTTAAGAACTTCTTCGCTTATCATGGTGAATGAAGAGTATGGGATAATTCCTCAGTCAGACAATACATTTTCTTTATATAAAACGGGACAATATCTATGCTTATTTGATTATTTCGTTTATGAATGTTCAGATGAAGTTCATTTAGCGGAATATCTAAATCCCATTGATAGTGACAAAGTCACTTTAGTAATGAAATATGAGGATTATTCCTTACCGATTTATTTTGATCATAATGTAGATTTAGATTATGGACGTCTTTCTTATTTATTAGATTGGTTCTTAATGGAAAAAGGAATAGACCGAAAAAGCATTGATGATATAAAAATCAATGGATTGCACAACAATGATGGACACTTCATATTAAGCGAAGATTCTATTATTGAATTTATTCATTTACCCTAATATTTATTTATCTTTCACAAAATTAATTAATTGAGAAATCATTTTTAGTTATAAAGAAAAACAAAAAAGGCTACCCATCGGATAGCCTTTGAATATGAATTGAAGACTAGAATTAGTCGACCCAAGCGACGAGCACGATTGGTGCGTCATCACCGCGGCGATTGCCTAATTTTAATTGATGAGTGAATCCACCATTGCGAGCGGCAAATTTTGGTCCTAAGACAGCGAAGAGATGATCGAGAGCAGATACTTTGCCTTCGGCATCAACACTGACATTGCGAACAAAACGAGCAGCTTGGCGTTTAGCGTTCATGACGTCTTCCTTTTTTGTTAAAGTGACGAGACGATCAGCTTCGC
>JAEZUH010000012.1 GCA_023443485.1 Bacillota bacterium
TGCATAATCCTAAATTAGGCTTTGTCACGATTCCGGAAGTTAAAGTGAGCAAAGATATTTCTTATGCCAAAGTTTATGTCTCTTTTATTAAACCAGAAGAAGTCAAGGAAGGCATGGAAACCTTAGAGCACTCCAAAGGTTTTATCCGTTCCTCTTTAGCCAAGAAAATGGACACTCGTCGAATACCTTCTCTTATCTTTGTATTAGATGAAGGCTTTCAACGAGAAGAAAAAATTTCCGAATTGCTAGAAAAATCGAAAAAATAAGATGCTACGGCATCTTTTTTTAACATGACTTAATCATTTTGATATGAGGAATGTTAACTTCATCAAAGGGTTTTCCTTGGCTAATAAATCCACAAGAGCTATAAAAATCTTTCAAATATAATTGGGCGTGAATATGTATTGTGCAGGGAGTATGACGAACTTTAATCTGCTCAACGAGATATTGAAAAGCTAATCTGCCATAACCTTTTTGACGATATTCTTTCAATATAGCGAAACGACCAATCCAAAAGCCATCTTCCTTTTCTAAGTAACGGATGACTCCAATTGGAGTATCGAGTAAGCGAATCAAAAAATATTTGGATATAGTTTCTTCCTCGGGAACGAATTCCTCTTCGCTAGGGATATTTTGCTCTTTGATAAAGACTTCTTGTCGAATTGAATACATTTGTTCCCCGTCAAAAGCCGAGATAACGGGTTTAAGATTTAGTCCACTTTGATCGATTTGCCAAGCGAGTTGATCGCCCCAAAGATCATATTGTGGGTAGTTATCAAGCATATTCAAGAAGTTCTGCCTTGCAGTGGGAAATTGTTTATAGATGTTATTGAGCAAAACTTTAATATCTTCACGCGTTGTGTGTTTATCGGCTGGGCAAGAGGAGGGAGAGACAGGAAGGTTTTCTTCTTTCACTAAAGCGATGATTTCCTCTTCCCGGGCGAGGATGAGTGGACGAATGAAAGTGATATTCGCTCTCTCAAGATGCATCTTGGGGGAAAAGGTCCCGATCTTTGAACCATATATCTCATTCATGAATAGTGTTTCAATCGCATCATCGGCGTGATGAGCAAACGCCACCTTATTAAATCCAAGTTCTTGGGCCACCTTATTAATAGCTGCTTTTTTCATCCGCGAGCAAATGGAACAGGGCAGATGTTTTTGATTCCCTTTTTGTTTCAATAAAATGGGGTAGACTTCTCGATAATCAGCAACGATTAATTCAAGGCCTAATGAATGGCAGAATTCTTTTAAAGGAGAGGGATTAAAACCAGGAAAACCTAAGTCTAATGTGACTGGTTGAATGATAAAATCGGTATGAGAAAATTTCTTATATAACGATAAAGCATAGGTTAAAACTAAACTATCCTTTCCACCAGACAAACCAATGACAATTTTATCTCCATGCTGGATTAGGTTGTAAGTTTGATCGGCCCTTCTAAGACAGGCAAGTATGGTTCGAATTGCTTTCATATCCGACTTATTATATTTTATATAAGAAGAAATTAAAAGATGAATGGTTATTTATTAATCGATAAATCGAAAGATTGGACGAGCCGCGATGTGTGCAACAAAGTTCAACATTTTTTCCACGAGAAGAAAGTTGGACATTCTGGAACGCTAGATCCTTTCGCTACCGGGTTATTAATTGTTTGTCTTGGCTCAGCAACTAAAACGATTCCTTTATGGGAAGAAGCTGATAAGGAATATATCGCCGAATTAAAGCTAGGTAACAAAACTGACACCGGTGACTCAACTGGTAACATTATTGGTAATGGTCCACTAGGTAACATCACCATCAAATTGATCAAAGAAGTCTTTCTCTCACTGCTCGGCGAAAGTGAACAGATTCCTCCGATGACTAGCGCCGTTCATGTCAATGGAAGAAAGCTATATACCTATTTTCATCAAGGCCAAGAAATTGAACGAAAACCACGCAAAATTAACATAAAAAGCTGCGATTTGCTTTCATTTTCTGATAATATCATTGTTTTTAGATGTCGAGTTTCAAAGGGAACTTATTTAAGAACACTAGGCGAAACAATTGCTGAAAAACTTGGTACAGTTGGTTATTTAAATAATTTGCGAAGAATAAAAATTGGCGAAGTTGGTCTTGATAAAAGTATCACGCTAGATCAGCTAACTGAACAATCAATAATTAGTATTGAAGACATGTTGAAGAATCTCATTCCTTTTGTGACATTAACTGATTCAGATGCTAAAAAAGCCATTAATGGCATGAAAATTAACTTTGGTAATTTATCAAAAAGTTATGATAAAATTTTATTGGTAGATCAAAGTCAAAAAGCTTTAGCAATCTACACTCGCCAAGATGAAGATACATTCGTCTCTTTGAGAGGATTATAAGAAATATGGAACTGATTGAATTTTCATTTGCTAATCCGCCCAAATTAAAGGAAAAGATTGTCCTTTGTTTAGGATTCTTTGATGGTGTTCATCTCGGACATCAAGCCATTATTAACGCTGCAAAAAAAGAAGGTTATAAAGTAGGAGTCTTAACTTTCGATAACTCGCCTTCTGTCGTTCTTGGAAAGATTGCGTTTAATGAAGCGATTACTTCACCCGCCGATAAAGCTGATTTATTTGAAGAATTAGGGGTCGATTATCTTCTTCTTTTACACTTTGATCTCGATGCATCAAAGCGAACCAAGGATGAGTTTATCAATCTCATTCTTTCTCCTATTAATCCAGCGAAAATTTACTGTGGAGAAGATTATCGCTTTGGCATAAGAGGCGAAGGCAATCCTACCTATTTAAGAAACTTCTTTCCTATTGAAATATTTCCTCTTCAGCTCCAAAATGGCTTAAAAATTTCTTCCAGTGACATCGCAAAAGCCATTCAATCTGGAGATATGGAGCATGTTTCATCTCTCTTAGGAAGAGATTATCGGCTTTCAGGATTAGTGATTCAAGGTAAGCATAATGGACAGGCCTTGAATTTTCCTACCGCTAATTTGAGATTGGACTATTACTATGTTCACCCCAAAATCGGAGTTTACATTGGATACGCTTATCCACATGGTGAAAAACATAAGTGTTTAATTAATGTTGGCACTCATCCAACCATCATGCCCCTACTTGAACCAATCATTGAAGTGCATATTCTCGATTATCATGGAAACCTTTATGGACTGCACTTATTTGTCGATTTTGTAAAATATATTCGCCCTGAATATCACTTCCAATCAGTTGATGAATTGAAAAAGCAAATGCAGAAAGATTTAGAAAAAGCAAAAAAGTGTTTGCCTTAAATGATTGAGGAATATATTATATTCACAGCGACTTAGACTCAGTATATCGATTCCTCAACGATTAGCCGGGTTTAAGTTAAGAAGAAAGTTAGGAGGATTTCCCATGGCATTAACCAAGGAAAGAAAAGCAGAACTTGTCAAAAAGTATGGCAAGAATGCAAAGGACACTGGTTCAGTCCAAGTCCAAGTTGCAATTCTCACCGAACAAATTACTGCTCTAACCGCTCACTTGAAGGCAAACAAAAAGGATGCTCACGGTAAGCGTAGCTTGATGATTCTTGTTGGACAACGTCGTAGTTTATTAGACTACATAATTCGCACTGACCGAGAAGCTTATCTCAAGTTAATTGTTGATCTTAATTTACGTAAGTAAAAAAAGAACAAGAAGAAGTCGCCAATCGGCGATTTTCTTTTTATTGTAAACACTTGAAAGTGTTTATCTACTTTGATAAAATCAAATAGAAATCATTTTAATGTAAAAGAGGTAAAAAGATGAAAAGAGTATTCGAATTAGAATTCGAAGGAAAGAAGTTTGTCGTCGAAGCTGGCGAATTAGCCAAGCAAGCTGACGGCGCTGTTCTCGTGAGATTAAATGAGACGGCTGTACTTTCCACTGCCTGTTGTTCCGACTCCCCAAAAGAGGGAGATTTCTTCCCGCTTACTGTTGGCTATGAAGAAAAGCAATACGCTGTCGGAAAAATTCCTGGATCGTTTTTAAGAAGAGAAGGCCGTGCTGGCGAACATGCCACTTTGACCGCTCGCTTAATCGATCGTCCTATCCGCCCGATGTTTTCGGAAGGATTCCGCAATGAAGTGCAAATTGTTAATACCGTAATGTCTGTCGATCAAGACTGCACTCCTGAGATGACAGCTATGCTAGGTTCTTCCCTAGCGCTTGGTATTTCTGATATTCCTTTTGATGGCCCAATCGCTGGTGTCTATGTCGGCCGAGTTGATGGCAAATTAATCATCAACCCAACCGTTGCCGAAAGAGAAAAGAGTGATATCAATATTGCTGTAGCTGGTACAAAAGAAGCCATCAATATGGTGGAAGCTGGCGCCGACCAAGTCAACGAAGATGAAATGTTAGAAGCTTTGATGTTTGGACACGCCGCTGTCAAACGTCTATGTGAGTGGCAAGAAGAAATCATTCGTGAAATCGGCGTTGCCAAACGTGAAATTGAACTATATCAATGCGATCCACAAATTATGGCCGATGTCACCGCAAGAGCCAAAGATCGCTTAGTAAAAGCTATTTCCATTTTTGATAAATTAGAGCGTCAAGATGCTATCGCTGCTATCGAGGATGAAATTCTCGAGGATTATGACTCTCGTTCTTATCCTGATGAGAAGACTCACCAAAAAGTTTACGGCATGGTCAACGAGACTCTTGAAGGTCTAGTTGCTCAAGAAGTCCGTCGATTAATTACTGAAGAAAAGATTCGCCCTGATGGAAGAAAACTCGATGAAATTCGTCCTTTAGAGGCTCAAGTAGATTTACTTCCACGTGCTCATGGCTCTGCCATGTTCACTCGTGGACAGACTCAAGTTCTCTCCATTACAACCTTAGGTGCTAAGTCCGATGAACAAATCATTGATAACTTAACCGAAGAGGAAACCCGTCACTGGATGCATCATTACAATTTCCCACCTTTCAGTGTTGGCGAAGTTGGCAGAATGGGCAGCCCAGGTCGCCGTGAAATCGGCCATGGTGCTCTCGGCGAAAGAGCTTTGAG
>JAEZUH010000027.1 GCA_023443485.1 Bacillota bacterium
GCACTATACATATCTCTCGAGCGATCAACGAGATTATGAGCTTCATCTACAAGAGCCAAATAATGACTAGCATCTTCTTCAAAATATCGCTTCATAAATGATATTGGATCAAAGACATAATTATAATCACAGATGATTAAGTCGCAGAATAGCGAGAGATCAAGTTCTAATTCAAAGGGACAGATTTCGTTTTCTCGCGCAATTGTGACAATTGTTTCGTAATTAAAAGTCGAATGGTCAAGTAGTGACTGCTTTAAAACGCCTTGTATTTTATTGTAGTAACCTTTAGCAAATGGACATTCATCGGGATTGCATGCTTTTCCACTCGAAAAACAGATCTTGTCTTTCGCGGTGACAACGATGTCATTGAGAATGAGCGATTCACTCTTTAATAATTCAGCCGCTTCATATGCTGCTTCTTTACCAGATGTCTTTGCCGTTAAGTAAAAAATCTTACTTTTGTCGTCGTCAGCTAGAGATTTGATGAAAGGAAAAAGAGTGGACATGGTTTTACCAATTCCGGTTGGAGCTTCGCAGTAGAAACGACCACTATTTTTGGTAATGCCATAGGCATACTTTGCAAGTTCTCTTTGACCTCTTCGATATTTGTCAAATGGAAATTGAAGATTCTTGATTGAGATATCTCTTTGCTCTTGGTGACGAAAGATAATGTTAACAAAAGCTAGGTAATCATAGAGGAGTCCAAAAACAAATTGTTCCAACTCTTCTTTAAGAAAATAATAGTAGTCCACCATTTTTTCTTTTTCTTTACCCTGTCGGATATATGTCATTCTCACTCCAATTCGAGGAAGATTTTGCTCATATAGGAACATCAAAGCATAGCATTTGGCTTGTCCGAGATGCCAATCGTTGTTTTCTTCTTTAAAAGTGTTTAAATCAATGACTGAGGATTTTATCTCATCAACGATAAATTCATCAGAACTCTTTTTGATGATTCCATCCGCTCTCCCTTGTAATTCAATTGTCACATCATCAACAAGGAAGGTGTGCTTTAAAGGGTATTCACTAATGTAATCACTGCCTTGTTTTTCTTGAAAACTGGCATGGATGCGGCCGCCTTCTTGCATTGAGCTACGATTAAAAACGCGATTGTCGATATCTCCTCGTCTTAAAAGAAAGTCAACAAGTTGATGAACCGAAAGTTCCAATGATTTGTTCATATGATTATAGTAAAGAAAAAGACTAGCTAATTCTAGTCTTTACTCGAAGATTTTTCCAAACAATTTTTGATTTCCATTAACAAATGAACGAAAGTCCATTCTTTTTTTGCCTTCTTTTTGGACTTCCAATATAGATAGTTGTCCATCATTTAATTGGACAACAAGCCCATTCTTATTGGCTTGAATTACTTCACCAACTTGTCCTTTGAAGGGTATTTTCACTAATTCGGCCCGATAGATTTTTACTTTTTCGCCCTCGAGGAGCAAATATGCCCCTGGTTTATCGCTCAACGCTCTTATCCAGCCCAGCACTTTTTCGGCATCCATTGATAAATCAAGTTTTTCTTGTTCAACTTTGATGCTAGGAGCAAATGTGACTAGACTTTCATCTTGAATTTCACCAGCCAGTTCGCCATCGATGTATTTTGGTAAACTTTCGAGAATTAAGTCTCTTGCGGCCAATCCCATCTTTTTAAATAATGATGTGGAATTATCATCTGATTTTATCTCCACAATTTTTTTGGCATACATTCTACCGGCATCCATCTTGTCAATCATTTCCATGAGGGTCATTCCGGTTTCTTTTTCGTTGTTTATCAGTGCATACTGAATCGGAGCAGCGCCTCGATATTTGGGAAGCAAAGAACCATGCAGGTTCAAGCATCCGTATTGAGGAATATCTAACAGGGCTTGAGGAACAATTTGTCCATATGCCAATGTGATAATTAAATCTGGTTTTAATTCTTTTATAAAGTCATAGTCTTTGCGAATCTTTACCGGCTGAAAAACTGGTATCCCATATTTTTCTGCAATCACTTTTGTAGGGACTTTTTCGGTTTCACCACTTCTGCCAATTGGTCGATCGGGTTGAGCAATTAGACCAACAAAATGGTATCCGGCTTCAATGAGAGATTCGAACACAAAAGCACTGATGCGAGGGGTTCCCATGAATATAAGGCGTAAATTTTCTTTTTCCATCACAATAATAATAATTCATTTTGTAAACAAAATACATTAAAATGTGTGCATGAAAATCGCTTTATGTGCAGATAGTCACGGCAATAATGTCGCGCTAGATGAAATACGCAAAAGATTCCCTAATTGCGATTTATACCTTCACGCAGGGGATGGAGAAACATCTTCCTCAAGCACTTTTCCTTTTGAAATGGTTAGGGGCAATCGGGACTGGGATACAAATTTACCCGATAAGTTATTATTCATGACACCTTATGGCTCACTATTTATGCAACATACCCCAAAAATAGCTGCCTCCTTTTTAAAAGAGCACAAGATAAAAATCTTTATTCACGGCCATACTCACGCAAGAAAATATTTTGAAAAAGATGGCATAATTTGTATTAATCCAGGATCAATATCATTCTCACGAGATGGCCATGATTTATCGTTTGCCGTAATTGACATTAGTCAAGAACAGGTGAAGATCAATTTCTATAGTCTTCTCGACAAAAAGTAAAATATCTAATATTATTTACGAAGAAACGGGGAGAAATTTCTATGTATCCTGAATACAAAAAGGTCGACGAATTTATTAGATCAGCATCTCTCGTCATGAACAAAAATAAGACAATGCAAGATGTATTCACTCTTATTTGCCAAAGAAATGCAAACAAGGTAGCAGTTGAATATTACGATATAAAAGGTAAATTAAAGCACTATAAATATAGTAAGATGAAGGTTAATGTTTTTTCGTTTGCCTCCACAATTAACAATATTTTAAAAGCCGATGGTCTCCACTACCCAGTTGGATTAAAGATTGCCAACAATCAGCATTGGGGGGAAATGTTTTGGGCTATTTTAATGGCTGGGTATAAACCACTGTTAATTGATGCTAGGCTTCCCAAAGAAGGAACAAGTAACATCCTCACCCAGAGCCATGCCATCGCGATTGTTACTGATGATGTTTACTCCTACGATGTTACCAAGATTTCGTTTGACGACATCGTAGACATTAAAGTCACCAATACCATTTCTCCAGTTTGGGAAAATGAAGTGATCTTTTGCTCGAGTGGAACAACTGGTGATGTCAAATTAATGATTTATAATGGCGAGGCGATTTGCCATCAAATTTGTTGCTCTTTGGATTTGCCAAAAGAAACCAAAGATATAATGTACCCCGAAAAATACGGTAAACTCAAGATTTTAGCGATGATTCCTTTTCATCATATCTTCGGTTTCGTCGCAGTCTTTTTATGGTATACCTTCTATGGAAAAACGATGGTTTTCCCTCGCGCAATTACTCCAAGTGAAATTCAAAAAGTTTGTCAAAAAAATGGTGTTACTCATGTTTACAGTGTCCCTCTATTCTGGGATAGTCTCGCTTTAAACACCCAAAGAAAAGTCGAGTTATTAGAACCTGAAAGAAAAGAATTGTTTCAAAAATTCATGCAATATAATCTTGGCAAAGTTTCCAAGAAAGAGGCCGGGAAAGCTGGATGGGATATTACGCGTTGTGTGATTCAAAAAATGCTTCTTGGACCCAAACTTAGATTTTGTATTTCTGGGGGTGGCTTCCTTTCTAACGAAACCATTACCACTATTAACGCTCTTGGCTATCCTCTATCCAATGGATATGGGATGACAGAAATCGGTGTCACTTCTGTCGAATTGTCAAGTGATGTAAATGAAAGGTTAAAATGTAGCATTGGTAAGCCTTTCCACGGTGTCGAATACAAGATTGGTGATAATCATGAATTATTAGTCAAATCACCAACATTACATATTCGCGAAATCATCGGAGGAAAAGAACAAAAAACTATCTTGGACAAAGATGGATTCTTTCAAACTGGTGACATTGCCGAATCCGATCAGGATGGCCGCTATTATTTGAAAGGTAGAATCAAAGATATCATTATAAACGCTAATGGCGAGAATATTTTTCCTGATGAACTTGAAGAATCATTCAAGTCAATTTCTTTTGTCGGTCACCTTGTTGTTTTAGGCGTTAAAATAGCCAACTCCCATGAAGAAAAGGTTACTCTTGTCCTCGAACTTGAAAACGGAGTTACTGATGAGCAATTGGAAATGGTGAAAGCTCAAGTCAAAGAAAGAGCCCAACATTTGCCTCATAATGTCAAAATATCTGATGTTTTCTTAGCAAAGAATAAGTTGCCCCTAGCTAATGGTATCAAGGTTAAGAGATTCTTAGTGAAAAAGAGCCTTGAAAACGGTTCAAAAGACTATGTTTCAATTAATGTCAAAAAAGAAACCAAAAAGTTTGATGGATTTGATGAAAAAACAATTAATTCAATTTTGGTTCCAATGAGAGAGATTTTTGCCAAGGTTCTTGTCCTCTCGGCTTTCAAAATTGAAGATGACGCTAACTGGATTGATGATTTAGGCGGCGACTCAATGAATTATGTTGAGTTGATTAAGGAAGTCCAAGAAAGATTCGATATCACATTCCCGGAAGAAAAACTCGGGGTAATGGCCACAGTAAACGATTTTGTTTATGAAGTGGCGGTCCTTATAAAGGAAAATGCAAAATAACACATAAATAATTTGCATTATTTGCCCACATTTGATAACATAACAAACGATATTGAAAGAGGAAGATTCATGGCAAACATAAAATCACAAATTAAACGTATCGCAACAAACGAGAAAGCACGTGTTAGAAACTCATCCGCTAAGTCAGCAATGAGAACAGCTGTTAAGAAAGTCAAATTAGCCGTTGAAGCTAAAGACTTAGCTAAAGCTGAAGTTCTTTTAGTCGAAGCTTTCCGTCTCATTGACAAGTCTGTTAGTGATGGTGTCCAACACCAAAACACTGCTGCTCGTCAAAAAGGCGAATTACAACGTTTAGTGAATATTATTAAATAAAAATTAATAACTCTTGAAATTGATCAAAAACAATTCAAAACCATAATAGCGGTCGATTTGACCGCTTTTAATTTGCAAATCAAGGTTGAATAAGTCATCGAGAGTTCGACAAATTGCATTAGAAGTAATGGAACGGACTGATCGTAGCATTATTTGAACACGAATTGGATTTAGATGAAGTTCGTTGGCAATTGCGTTTGATTCAAGACCTTTATTGAACAAGAAAGAAATTTGATTCAGTAAGCGGAACTGGTTGGCCAACATGCTGATAAGAGTAACGGGTTCGACCATCGCCACTTGTAAATCGCGGTATAGTCCTAAAGCTTCCGAAATTTTCTTTTGCACTAAATAATTGAATAGTAAAAACGCATTGTCATCTAAAGGTCTAGTCACCATCTTTATGACGTCTTCATATGTTATATGATCGGTGTAAAGTTCTAAAATTGCGACACTGTTTTGAAATAAAGAGACATCCCCCGATGTTCTTTGACCTAATTCATACAAAGCATCATTATCGATTCTCATTTTTTTCAGTTCTCGACAATATTGGGCAACATAACTATTCCATTGATCAGCAGTTGGATCAATAATCTCAAAGGTTTTGCCTTTTTGCTGTAATAACTTAAAAATATCACACGTTTTATCAATGCTTGAGGAAGGAACAATTAAAACTAAATCGCATTCCTCAGAAGGTTTATCAATAAATTTTTTCAAAACATCGTAGTCTTGCTCACTCTCAATTTTATTGCGTGGTTTGGGTTTTAACAAAAAATAGCAAGAATCGACAACCACCACCTTATGTTCATATCCAAGGGGCAAAGAATTAGCGTCGCTGATGCATTCTTGAATTAAAGTAAGGCTTCCGTCGTATCGAACGAAATTCATTTCATCCTTGTCAGGAAGTCTTTCTTTAATAATAGCGTTGAGCCTTTTCTTAATTGTGGGGGCCTGATTGCCATATATTAAATAAATCATGTAACCATTATGACAAAAAACTACATAAAAATGTAGTTGAAATAATTGATTGTGCCCTCCTTGTCTGTCCTTCTAATCTCTACGCCTGCTTTATTTAATATCTGAAGAACTTTATTAGAAGGATGGCCATAATAGTTCCTTCCAACCGAAATGATACCTTCTTCCGGATCTAAATATTCAACAAAAGAATATGATGTCGAAGTATCAGAACCATGATGACCTATTTTTAAGATGTCACATGGTATATGGCTATATTCATTCATGATATTTTTTTCGACAGATATCGGTGCGTCTCCCATAATAAGGAAATCGCGATGGATAAAATGAAAACCAAGAACCAGTGATTTTTCGTTTTCATCATTGCTTTCATTAATATGCTGATTGTAATTTTCGATTGTTATGTTTCCATATGTGAAAGGAAAATCCTCTGGAGCACTTATATAATTGTCTATATTAAAATTTTCTCTAAGAGAATTAAAAGCGCCAGAATGATCATAATCATCATGGGTAGTTATAACATAATCAATGTTATAGATTTTTTTCTTTTTAAAGAAAGGGATCAAACATTCTTTGGCAATATCTTGATAAATAGATCCTCCTGTATCAATTAATATGGTGCGGTTTTGTTCCCTTATTAAACAAGCATCACCTTGTCCAACATTGATGAAATAAACTTGATCAGAAATAACGTTTTCTAAAGGCAAAAAATTGATAATGATGAAACTCATCAGCGCAAGTCCTAACGGGCGATAAATTATGCGAAAACCATTAGCTAAATAATAAAGAAAAACCCCGTAGCACAAATAATATAATGTCAACAACCATTCAGGCATTGGATTAGAGAATAGTTCCCATTTTAAAAATGAAATAGGCATCGATGAATAGGTTACTAATAATCCAAAGAAATTAACCACCGGATAAATGGGAAGACCGCAGAAAGAAAGAAATGATGAGACACCCAATAATAAGAAAAGAGGAGAGAGAAATACTTGCATAACAGGGCTTAGCAAAGAAAGACTATGATAATATCTCAACTCAAATGGGAGAAAGAAAATTAATAAAAATATAACTTCAAAAACTTTGCGAGGATATTTTTTAAATCGTCCTGTTATTTTACTAATAAATGACATAAAAATAGGAATGCTAAATCCAAGAATAAAACTATCTTGATAAGCAAGATAAGGATCAATGACCAAAAACATTAAACCAACCAAGCCGATAAGACTATGATTTGATAAATTATTACGTTTTACAAATCGATTGATCCATCGTGCAAATCCCATCACAATTACCCGAATAACTGTAAAACGAGGAAAAGCGAAAAGGGCATAAGGCAATAAGACAAATAAAGGAATTAACTTCGCCCATTTTTCTTTGAGTTTAAAGCTTAAAAGGAATTCCAAAAAAGACTGGAAAGCATGAAGATAAATACCACTTGCTGATACAAATTTCAACAAGTGAAGATCGCTAATATTATTCACCACCTCAGCATCGTCTTGGTTAGAAAATAAGATTGCGTTAATCAGACTTTTTGTATTATTGTCAAAATGACCAAGAAACCATTTTCGATATGCTTTTATCTTTAAAGGGTTGCTGAATTTGGCAGTAATTTTGGTCCCAAATATTTGATAGTTTATTCCTTTATGATTTAAAAAATTAGTGAAGTTAAAACCAGATTCAATTTGGGAAAAATCAAGTTCTCTTTTATATCCCCTAATTATTAAATAATCTCCAATGTCATATTGGTTTTCTTTGGCGTAGCAATACAATCTTTCTCCTCCAGTTAAGAATAAGAAATAATTGTCTTTTGCATCATAAACAAATCCTTCGTATTGTTCTTTATTTTGATTGATATTTACAAAACTGTAACCAATACCAGAAAGCGATAGAAGAAAGGCAATAATCAGGATTTTCTTTCCGTGCCTTACAAAGATGAAAACCAATAAGGCAATAATGATGACGGCAAAAAGAATGAAACTATATTTCCATGATAAGCCAAGCCAAAAAGCAATGAATAAAAGTAGGATGACCACTATTTCAAAGTGACGTAATTTCTAATCTTTCGATAAGTTGCGTTGCCAATTCCATATACTTCCATCAGCTCTTCAAGAGTCTGGAATGAACCGTTTTCTTGGCGATAGGTGACTATCGAATTCGATATGGTACTGGTAATTCCGTTGATAGCTGTCATTTCTTCAGCTAGATCGTCATTGATGTTTACCTTTACAATAGGCGTGTTGTTGCACACATCAGTGACATCATATTTTGGGGAAATATAATAGGTATCACCAATTGTTAATTCAACATCATCAAAATAAGCTAAATCGTCTGCATTACTTGTCGCGCCACCCGCCGCTTCGATGAGATCAGACATTGTGACTAGTCCACTAATGTTATAGGTGCCCTCTTTGCTAATTTCTCCTTCGATAGAAAAAGTGTGCGTTTCATCAGTTTCGGTGATTTCTCCACTTTTGTTTTGTGTTAGATTTGGATCGAGAAGCATAAAGCCCCCAATAACGATGAAAGCGACGATAATCACTCCAATAAGAATCTTTACCATTTAAAAAACCTCCTAAACATTAGGAGGCATTTGTTGAGAAAAATTTGGAAAATAAGATTACTTGGAGTCTTTACCGTTTTCACCGGTCTCGATTTTCACGATTTCGACTTTATATGGTTTTAAACCTTTTACTTCAACTTGTTCGCCGACGGATTTGCCAACAATAGCTTCACCGAGAGGGCAAATATTTGAAATGACACCATTGAATGGATCGCTTTCGATAGTTCCGAGAATCTTATAACGTTGTTCACTGCCAGTTGATAAAACCTTGATTGTAACAGTTGAGCCAAGAGCGACACGGTTGGTGTGTTTTGATTCTTCAATAATCTCCGCGGTTTCTAAAATGTCTTCGATTTGTTTAATTCTAGCTTCGACTTCGGCTTGTTTATTGCGAGCAGCATCATAGTCAGCGTTTTCACTCAAGTCACCTTGGGCCCGAGCTTCTGCTAATTGGGATTTAACTTCATCTCTTGTTACATCGATTAAAGTACGGAGTTCTTCTTGTAATTTTTGATAGCCAACTTTAGTTATTTTTAATTTTTCAGTCATTCTTGTTTCCTCTTTATTTATTATTTAAATAAGCATGCGTTATTATAGCAATTGAGCAATACAATTTCCATAGTTTATTTAAACGACATATTTATATATAATATAAGCCATGCGTAAAAAGATTGCATTTCCTACTCTCATCAATCTATTTCTCACCTTTATGAAGATAGGGGCGTTAACTTTTGGCGGTGGCTATGCCATGATTTCGATCATTGAAAGAGAAGTCGTCGAAAAAAATCGTTGGATAAATCAAAGCGAGATGCTAGATGTCCTTTCTATTAGTGAATCGACACCAGGTCCGATTTCTGTTAATACCGCTACTTTTGTTGGATATCGTGTCGCTGGTTTTTGGGGAAGCTTCTTTGCCACTCTCGGATTGGTTATTCCTTCTTTTGTTGTGATATTATTAATATCATTCTTTTATCAAACTTTCTTATCTTGGACAGTAGTTCAAGCAGCATTCCTTGGCATTCGTTCTGGTGTCATCATCTTGTTGATTGATGCAGTAATCAAATTAAAAAAATCGGTAAAACTTTCACCAGTAACCATTTTGCTTTTCTGTCTTACTGTTAGTTTGATCATCCTTTCGTTTTTCTTTGACTTTAGTCTGAGCATCGGAAGTTTCAAAGTTTCTATCTCAATTATTCTAATTCTATTAGGAATGGTTATCGGTATCGTTTCAACCGCTTTAAGAAAAGGAGAAATACAGCAATGATTTTCTTTGAATTGTTCTATGTTTTCTTCTTAATTGGGCTGTTCACTTTTGGCGGTGGATATGGGATGATTTCTCTTATTCAAGAGCAAGTTGTTGCTCGTGGATGGATTGATTCTTCGAACCTTACTGATTTCATCGCTATTAGCGAATCAACTCCAGGACCATTCGCCATAAATATTGCGACATTTGTTGGTTCCCAAACCGGGGGATTATTCGGAGCAGTATGTGCGACAATCGGCGTTGTCTTGCCTTCCTTTATCATCATTATAATTGTTGCCGTTCTAATTAGTCGATTCATCAAAAATCGTTTTGTGAGAGGGGCTCTATCTGGTATCCGCCCCATTGTTCTTGGTCTTATCTTTGGAACTGCAGTTGTCTTTCTCATCAAATTAATTATCTATTCAAATGGACCGCAAACCTTCCATTTAACATCAAGTTATCGCGAATCAATTACCATATTCTTAATGGTTTTTGGCTTTTATCTTGCCTATCGATTTATTAAAAAGAAAAGCCCACATCCAATTGCGATTCTCGCAATCAGTGCTTTGCTGGGTGTCATTATATTCTGGGTATTATAAAAACAAGGATTCAACCCTTGTTTTTATTTAAATAATTGCGTGTTTATGATTCTTTAATTGAGGGATCTTCGTTGAAGGCATTGAACACTTCTTCTACTTCAGCGTATTCCTCATCGTCTTCAATCTCTTCTAATTCGCCTTCTTGATTGTATCGCATAGCGATGATTTCCTCAGGATGGCCGGGTTCAAAGAAGAAAACATATGAAGTTTTCCTTTCGGGATGTTCATAGGTGAAGAGTATCTCCATTAAATGTTCTTTTCCCTCGCTATCAGTGATGATGATTTGATTTTCAATTTTATTTTCCATGGTTAAATTCCTTTGTTCTAATATATGTATCTAGGATAACACAGGCGGCGATTTTATCGACATTTTGTTTTCTTTGATCATGGTTCATGCCTCTAGCACTGATGGTATCATGAGCGGATACGCTGGATAAGCGTTCATCAACAAGAGCGATTTCCAATTTAGGATTAGCAGCCAGTAAATCATCTTTAAAACGCACCACATTGTTGGCCATTTCGCTCATCTGGCCACTTAAATGAAGAGGTAAGCCTAACGCAATTTCATTGATTTCTAAATCCTCTAAGAGTTTTAAAACATGCTGACGAGCAACGATATATTGGTTTTTTGGAAAACGAAATGTTTCAATTCCATGAACAAAGCCCAAAATATCACTCTGGGCAATTCCAAGAGTCGTTGTTCCTAAGTCGAGACCTAAAATCTTTTTCATTTATTTGAATAATTCCTTAACTGATTGAAGAGCTTCAGGAATTTTTTCCGCTGATTTTCCCGCTCCACTAGCGAGTTCATCACGTCCTCCACCACTACCTTCTAATAGGCGTGAAACATGACGAACTAATTCTCCAGCTTTATAACCTGCTTTAATAGCTTTCTCTGAACAAGCCACCACGATTGAAATCGAGTTGTTATCTTGTCCAATTAGAATGATAACATAATGATCATTGCCTTGTTTTAAGCGATCAATAAGAGCTAATAAATCAGAACGTTTGCTCGCTTTGATAAACTTAATTAATAAAGAAATATTTCCCTTTTCTTCGAATTCGTTTTGCAAATTATTAGCCTGTGATTGTGCTAACCTGTCTTCTAAAACAGATAGAGCTTTTTTTGTTAGTTCAAAGTCATTTTTCTGACTAATTAAGCGACTAACAATATCACTGATTGAAGTGACGTTGACTTCTTTCATTACGTGATGCAAAACTGCTTCTCGTTTCTTAATTAATTCATAAGCACCAGCGGAAGTCCTCGCTTGTATTCGACGAACTCCAGCGGCGATAGATTCTTCAAATTCGATGGCAAAAACCCCAATATCTTCAGTATTTTTGACATGAGTCCCTCCGCAGAACTCTTTGCTGACATCTCCGAAACAGACAACTCGAACAACATCTCCATATTTATCATTAAAGAGAGCTTTCGCCCCAAGCTTTTTGGCTTCATCAACCGGTAACACTTGAGTATCATTTGGAATTGCTTGGCTAATCCATTGATTAACTTTTCTTTCGACTTCATTCAATTGTTCAGCGCTGATTTTTTCAAAATGATTAAAATCGAATCTTGAATATTCATCACATACATAAGAACCATGTTGAGAGATGTGGTCACCAAGCACATCGCTTAGAGCTTTTTGTAAAAGGTGAACAGAGGAATGGTTGCGCATTGTTTTTAAGCGCTTTTCTTGATCAACCTTAGCTGTTAAAATATCACCAACTTTAACCTCTCCAAACATCACTTCAACATGATGCAAGTGCTGTTTATTTGGTGCCTTATTGACTCCGGTCACTCTAAGAGCGGTAGAAGAATTTTCAAGAGTTCCGCTATCGCTGACTTGTCCACCACTTTCCGCATAAAAATTGGTTTTATCGAGCATTACTTCTCCGCTATCGGAAATGGAATCAACTTGAACTCCATCAACAAACAAAGCGACAACTTTGCCTTTTATTGGCTCGGTTTGATAAATGAATTCTGAAGGAATCGTGCATTTCATTAAATCGTATGATTGACGATTCATGCTTTGCATTTCGCCTCGCGCCTGACGAGCTCTTTCTTTTTGGGCTTCCATCAATTTATTGAAGCCTTCCATATCAACTTCTACTCCGTGTTCGTGGCAAATTTCAACTGTCAATTCTTTTGGGAAACCAAAAGTATCGTAAAGACGGAACATATCTTCCGCGCTTAACAATTTGACACCTTGAATGTTTTTGAGCAAGAGAGCCTCACCATTAGCGAGAGTCCTCAAGAACTTATCTTCTTCTCCCTTAATCATCTTGACAATAAGTTCTTCTTTATTTGCAAGATAAGGATAGTAGGCTTTCATGATATCTCTAACAACATCGACAAGTTCAAATAGGAATGGATGATTAATATTAATGACTCGTCCATATCTCTCTGCTCTACGAAGTAGTCTTCTTAAAACATAACCACGACCTTCGTTAGAAAACATTTCACCATCCGCTAAGGCGAAGGTAATCGTTCTAATATGATCAGCGATAACCCGGAAGGCTAATTTATTGTCTTCGTATTTATGTTTAGATATCTTTTCGGTTTTTTGAATAATTGGCCAGAATAAATCGGTTTCAAAATTTGAATCAGTCTCTTGGAAAATACAGGCGAATCTTTCTAATCCTGCGCCAGTATCAATGTTCTTACTGGGGAGTTCTTTATATTCGCTTCTGGGTTTTCCTGGCTCAGAGTTGAATTGGGAAAAGACGATATTCCAAATTTCAACATAACGATCATTTTCAATATCTTCTTTTAAAAGTTTTATTCCAAGACCTTGAGGATCATATTTTTCGCCACGATCATAGAACATTTCGGTGTCTGGACCACATGGACCGGCACCAATCTCCCAAAAGTTGTCAGCCATCGGAATTAAATGATCTTCACTCACTCCGTGGCTCATCCACTCTTTCTTGGTCTCTAAATCATCCGGATGATATGTGATGTATAGTTTTTCTTTAGAAAAAGCGAACCATTTTTCATCGAATAAGAGTTCACTTGCAAAAGCAATTACCTCTTTACGGAAATAATCACCGATTGAAAAGTTGCCAAGCATTTCGAAAAAAGTGTGGTGTCGAGCAGTATGACCAACATGTTCAATGTCGTTTGTGCGAATTGATTTTTGGGCGTTAGTGATTCTTCTACTTGGAGGAATTTCACTTCCATCAAAATACTTTTTTAAAGCAGCGACACCAGCATTGATCCATAGTAAAGTAGGATCATTAATTGGAATTAAAGAACTACCAGGCTCGATGTGGTGACCTTTACTTTTGAAGAAGTCTAACCACATTTGGCGAATTTGATCAGCTGTTAATTTTTTCATAATTTCCCTCCATAGATAAGAAAACGTTCCTTAAGGAACGATTAATAACCGCGTTACCATCCTTATTCACACGCTAT
>JAEZUH010000047.1 GCA_023443485.1 Bacillota bacterium
GCGACAACACGTTTGATTTTATACTCTGGATTGCTCCCGTCGGCCATGGAATAATCTTTGTTTTCTATACTTTCCGAAGAGTAATCGCTTTCATCCCAAGGAAAGTAAGTGGTCACAATATCAAATCTCTTAATGCTATTTTTCGCCAAAGAAGTCGTGTCGATAATACCAAAATGAGCTCTACTAGTTAAACCATAAAGAGTTGGGCTCATAGATGTTCCAGAAACAAAGATTGATCGATAATAAGTCGAATGGAAAATCAAGGTGGCGCTACAAGCAAATATGACCACTAGTACAAAATAGATAGTAGACCAAAGAAAGGCCCCTAGTCTCTTCTTCTTAACACTACTTAACATATTTCTCATTATATGAGGAATAAAAAGACTAAGCAATAAAAAAGGATTCCGTTAGAATCCTTATTTTGCTCAAAATTAGAGAATTTCTTTAATACGAGCTGATTTACCTGAAAGTTTGCGAATGTAAGTGATTTTGTTTCTTCTCACTTTACCTTTGCGCACCAATGTAATGGCCGCAATGGCTGGAGAATGAAGTGGGAAGTTTCTTTCCACACCGATGCCACTTGACATCTTTCGAACGGTAAACGTTTCACTAATTCCACCACCACGACGAGCGATAACAACACCCTCGAAGTTTTGAATACGTGACTTATTGCCTTCGATAATTCTAACGGATACTTTAACAGTGTCGCCGGAAGAAAATTCTGGTAAGTCATGTCTCAATTGTGAAGCAGTGATTTCATTGACTAAATTTGTGTTCATAGTTCAATAACGCCTCCTATAACATAAATGTTCTCTTGGTGTTCATTCTCGTTTTCCGACAGCGGAGCACCCGTATCATGTTCAAACATGCTTAATAATATTATCAATCGCTTTCTTATATTTCAATACAATTTTATATTTATATAAGGAAAATAATCTATGTAAAGCAAAAATGCTTGACAGATTAATAAGTAAGACTTAAGATACCCTCGAACATAAGGAGGAAATGTTTATGGCAGTTAAAATTAGATTAACAAGAATTGGTCGCCACAAAGATCCCTTCTTCCGCATCGTAGCCGCTGATTCACGTTACGCAGCAGACGGAAGAATTATTGAGCAAATCGGTTTTTTCGATCCTTCCAAAGGAATTGAAAATGTTGTAATTGATGAAGAATTAGCTCTCAAATGGTTATCTCAAGGTGCAACTCCATCTGATTCCGTTAAGGCAATGCTCACTAGCAAAGGCTTGATTGCGAAATACGCAGAAAGCAAAAAAGTCGGAAAGAAAAGCAAATAATGAATTACGAAAAAGCTATTCACGCGATTATCGATCCAATCGTTGAAGAACCTGATTTGATTTTCATTAAGACAAATGAATCGGAAGACGGAAAAGATTTATCAATTATTATCGCTACCGAGAAAAATGATATCGCTCGTCTAATTGGCAGGCACGGAACAATCGCTAACGCTATCCGCGAAGTGATTTCTGTCGCTGGCAAAGTAGACAGTAGAAGAGTTCATATCAAGTTTGAATCATTTAACGAAGAGAAAGAGGATTAATCCTCTTTTTTGAAGTATCTATGGAATATTTGGATTTAGGAATTATTATCGGGAGTTTCTCCCTTGATGGGACATTAAAGTTAAAGTCTTTAACAAACCATCCTGAAAAACGTTATCAAAAAGGTAAGAAGGTTTTTCTATTTAATTTAAAAACCAATGAAATGACACAGTTGAGTGTCGTTGCCTACCGAACTAGTGGACAATTTGATTTAGTAAAAGTCGTTGAAATTGACACTAAAGAAAAAGCTGATGAGTTAAGAGGAAACCTTTTAAAAGTTGAAAAAGACATCAATGATTTAGAAGAAGGACATTATTTCTTTAGCGATTTAGTAGGTTGTGAAATCAGCGATGAAAATAATAACGTTCTGGGAGTTGTCTCTCAGGTTGAAGAATTTCCATCGGCGATTACTTTACGTGTTAGACGAAAAGGGGACAAGGATTTTTTTGTTCCTTTTCTTAATGAGTTTATCACCAGTGTAGATGTTTCAAAAAAGAAGATTTATATCAAGGTCATGGAGGGTATGCTATGAGAATCACAATTCTAACTTTATTCCCCCAAATGTTTGATGGTTTTTTAACCAATTCCATTATCAAAAGAGCGATTGCTAAAGAAGCAGTTGAACTAAAAATTATCGATATTCGCTCTTTCACAAAAGACAAATATGGTCGCGTTGATAGCGCCCCCGTCGGAGGTGGAGCTGGACTGATAATGAAATGCCAGCCAATTATTGATTGTCTTAAAAGTATCTTAAAACCAAGTAGCCATGTTGTTTTGCTTTCTCCTCGCGGAAAAGCCTTAAACCAATCAAAAGTTCGTTATTTTTCCGAAAATAAAGATGATTTGATTATTATATGCGGTCATTATGAAGGAATTGACGAGCGAGTAAATCAATATGTCGATGAACTGATTTCTATCGGTGACTTTATTCTTACTGGCGGCGAAATTGGAGCCATGGCTTTAAGTGATGCGATCATTAGATTACTAGATGGCGTCATTGCCAGTGAGTCCATTGTCGAAGAGTCATTTGAAAACGATTTATTAGAGTACCCTCAATATACTGAACCTTTTGATTTCGAAGGGATTAAAATTCCCGATATCTTATATTCTGGGAATCACCAGGCCATAGGAAAATGGCGAAGAAAACAAAGTTTAATATTAACTAAAAAATATCGTCCTGATTTATTCAAGAACGTGACTCTTTCAAAATTAGATATGCAGCTTCTCGATGAGCAAGAAACTCCAAAATGGGAGTTAGATGCCATTGAAAAGGGCCATAAGTTTATTAAATAGAATAGGTTAATCTATTCGACGTTACATCGGAAAGCCCATGCCGCCTAAACCACCAGGTGGCATTTTTCCACTTTTCCGGTAGGACTCCATCTTTTTCATCGTATCTTTCATCGTCTCAAATTTTTTGAGCATACGATTTAAATCAGCGACTGATTTACCACAGCCATTGGAGATGCGAATTTTTCTTGAGTATTTTAAAATCGAAGGATTTTGTCTTTCTTCAACAGTCATTGAGTTAATGATGACTTCAAAATTTTTCATTTCCTTTTCTCCCTGTGCTTGCTGTTCGGGAGTGATTTTTGGCAGACCAGGTATCAATTTTAAAAGACCACCTAATGATCCAAGTTTTTGTACTTGTTTAAGTTGAGCGAGCATATCATCTAATCCAAATGTTCCCGCCATCATTTTATTTGCAGCTCGACGAGCTTCTTTTTCGTCAATTTCTTCGGAAGCTTTTTCTACCAAAGTCATGACATCGCCCATGCCGAGAATGCGATCAGCCATTCGATCAGGATGAAATACATCAAGATCTGTTAATTTTTCTCCCACACCACTAAATTTAATTGGGACTCCAGTCATGTGCTTAATTGAGAGAGCGGCACCACCACGAGCATCACCATCAAGTTTGCTCATTATCACGCCGGTTAACCCGAGCTTTTGATTAAAGGAATCAGCTACATTGACAGCGTCTTGACCAGCCATTGCATCGACGAGAAGCAGTATTTCATCAGGATTAATTTCTCGTTTGATGTCTGTTAGTTCGTTCATCAATTGTTCATCAATTTGCAAGCGACCAGCAGTGTCAATGATTAGAACGTCATAATGTTCATCAAAAGCTTTTTGCTTTGCCTCAACGGCAATTTTGACAGGAGAAACGCTGGTTCCCTTTGATAAGATATCAACTCCAACCTTTTTGGCTAGTTGTTCTAACTGGTCGATGGCAGCGGGCCGATAGATATCCCCAGCAGCCAAAAGTACTTTTCGCTTTAATTTATTCTTTAAAAGATATGCGAGTTTACCTGCGGTTGTTGTTTTTCCCGAGCCTTGCAAACCCACCATCATAATGACTGTGGGGCGATTTTTTTGATAATTTATTTCGCTGCTTTCGCTTCCTAATAATGCGATGAGTTCATCATGAACAATTTTGACGAGCATTTGACCAGGATTTAGTTTTAAAAGAACATCCTGACCAATCGCTTTTTCTTTAATATTTGATGTAAATTCTTTAACAACTTTGTAATTTACATCCGCTTCCAAAAGAGCAATGCGAATTTGCTTCAGCATATCCTCCATATTGCTCTCATTTAAACGGGCCTGTCCCCGTATTTTTTTAAATATGCTAGTCAGTTTATCAGTTAAGGATTCAAAAGCCATTATTTAATTATCCTTTCTATATTTTCCACAAATAAAGCAATATCACGAGTTGGTCTTTGTTGTTTAATTTGTTTTATATTTTCCACAATGTCTTGCTTTTTCTTGAGAAGGTGAAGTTTTGCTTCTAAACTTTCTAACTTGCTCAGGCCTTTTTTAATCGCATCTTCAACTGCTGAGCGCGAAACATTGCGATTGATGGCAATTTCTCCAAGAGATAAGTCATAAGCAAAATAGTCGATTAGTATCTCTTTTTGAGTTGTAGTTAACAACTCTTGGTAAAGGTTTAATAAATCGTTGTAACGAACTGTTTTAATCAGATTATCCATACTATTCACCTACGCATAATCCATAGAGATATTTATCGAGATCGAACTCGGCTAAATCATCCATCTTTTCGCCCAATCCAATAAATCGAACCGGAACTTTGAATTCATCGCGAATCGCTAAGATAATTCCGCCTTTGCTGGTTCCATCCATCTTCGTGACTATGACGCCAGTCAAATTTGTGACTTCAGAAAAGGCTTTGGCTTGCATGACGCCATTTTGTCCAGTTGTCGCATCAATAATCAAAAAAGTTTCTTGAGGGGCTCCATCAATTTCTTTATTTATTACTCGTTTTATCTTGCTTAATTCCATCATTAAGTTAGCTTTGGTTTGTAATCTTCCTGCAGTATCAACAATGACAAGATCTGCATGGATTTCTTTAGCTTTTTGCATTCCATCATACGCTACTGAGGCGGGATCTGCTTCAGCAGACCCTGTGACAATATCACAGCCAAGGCGTTTCGCCCATACACTCAATTGTTCAACCGCTCCGGCACGGAAGGTATCAGCGGCCACTAATAAGATCTTTTTGCCTTGATGGATATAACGATAAGCCAGCTTAGCGATACTGGTTGTCTTGCCTACTCCATTAACTCCGACAACTAAAGCAACAGTTGGTACACCACTTGCAAAGGTGATTTCGTTTTTAATATCGCCCTTTTCAGCGTAACCAACAAACATTCGATCAACGAGTAATTCATTTATGGTTTTTGGATCAGCAATCTTTTCTTGTCGACTTTTTTCTAGAACTTCATCGATAATTTTGATGACGAGATTAACCCCGACATCTGATTCAATAAGTATTTGTTCCAATTCTTCAAAATAATCTTGATTAACGGTTTTATAACGATGAGAGAGCAAATCTAATCGATTAGAAAAATTATGGCGAGATTTCGCCATAGCTTGCGAATACTTTTCGACATTTTTGTCTTTCTTTGCAAATTTTTCTTTTAGAAAAGAAATTAGTCCCATTAGACACTTCTCTTTTCTAGAGCATTGCGCGCCGCATCTTCTTCTGCGGCTTTTTTGCTTTTACCTGTGCCCGTCGCTAATACAATTTCATTGAATAAAACATTAACCATAAAAGTGCGAGCATGAGCAGGTCCTTTTTGACTGACAAGCTCGTAATGAACACTGTCGCGATGTTCGGCCTGCATTTGTTCTTGTAGCATTGTTTTGGCATCGGTTAAATCAATATTGGTTAAAGTTTTTAAATCCGCACTCAAAGTTTTGAGAATAAAACTATAGGCCGTTTTCATTCCACAATCGAGGTAGATAGCACCGACAAGAGCTTCAAAGACATTTTCTAAAATCTTATTGCTCTTATTTACCTGGTCGCTGGGAATCGAGTGTCCCGCTCGGATATAGTTGGATAGATTAAGTTTTCGAGCATAGTCGGCTAAGGTTTGACTCTTGACCAAATAACTACGCAATTTACTCATTTTGCCTTCATCCATATGTGGATTTCGCTTAAATATTAAATCAGCAGTCACAAAATCGAGGACTGCATCACCCATATATTCTAATCTTTCGTAATCGCAATGGACCGTGTTGGCATCAGCATTATAGGAAGGATGAGTGAGAGCTAATTCATAAATATTTAATTCGTGTGGCTTAATATTTAGTTTCGATAATAATTCTTTAATTTCCGGCATTTTCCATACCCTCCTTAATTTTTTCCACGACTCGATGTTCCGCTAATTTTTTGGCGACATCTAAAGCGCATTGAAAGGCATAGGAATCAGAACTACCGTGAGCTTTAACTACCACGCCATTAACACCAAGAAGCATCGCTCCACCAGTGCTTTTATAATCCATGGTTTGAGAAATTTCATCGATTCCTTTACGAACATGCAAATAGCCAAGTTTTGTCCATAAGTTCTTTTTGAAAGCCTTTTTCATCAGACTGGACATAAATTTAGCTATACCTTCGGTACCTTTAAGGAAAACGTTTCCGGTAAAGCCATCGGTCACAATAACATCGGCTCTTCCATCGAGAGCGACGCGAGCTTCGATATTACCTTGGTAGCCAGGAAAGTCAGCCAATAGTTTTTGAGCTTGTTTAATCTCAGGGGATCCTTTGCCTTCTTCTGTACCATTGCTGAGTAAGAAAATCGATGGGTTTTCAATTGAATAAACCGACTGGGAATATAATCTACCCATCACAGCAAATTCGTATAATTCTTCGGGAGAATTTTCATTATTCGCACCAACATCAAGAATTACAACTTTCTTACCTTTGGTATAAGCGGGGAAGGGGGCGACCAAAGCTGCTCTTTTTACCCCAGGGATAAGTTTTAAGATAATTGTTGAGGCGCTTAAAAAGCCACCAGTTGAACCGCAAGAAATAATGCCGTCTAACTGTTCATCTTTGAGCAATTTGATTGCCACGATCATCGATGAATTTTTTAAGCGAAGAACTTCTAAAGCTCCCGCTTCCATTGGGACAATATCAGGAGCATCGACAATTCGACATTTGCCTTCTAAGGCTGTCAATTCTTCCTTTTTTCCCACAGCGATAATTTCGACATTAGGATTATGTTTTAGAAAATCAAGAATGGCCGTAACAATTACTCCACTTCCTGAATCTCCACCCATGGTATCAACAACTAATTTCATAATCGATAAACCTCAATAATTTATTTTATCATGATATGACAAAGCAAAACAATTTAGATTGTTTTTTATATATAGTCTGGAAATCAATCTATCCTTTAATTAATGGATCGGCAATAATCTCATTTTCAACTTTTTTTATCAGCCATTGAAATTCTTTATCTCCCCGATTTTTCAATATATCTCTTGCGTCATCTCGAGCGGTTGTAAAAATCCGAAAATCGGAGATGACATTTAAGAAGTTAAAAGAGGGCAAACCAGATTGTTTGTATCCCGCTAACTCACCTGGACCTCTCAGTTTTAAATCCTCTTCGGCAATTTCAAAACCGTCATTAGTCTTCACTAAGGTGTTTAATCTTTCTATTTTCTCTTCATCATCAGTTTGATCAAAGACTAACAGGCAAGTGGATGGATAGCCATCGCGACCAATTCTCCCTCTCAGTTGATGTAAAGAGGCGAGACCAAAACTCGAGGCATCATAGATAACCATCAAACTGGCTTCACTAACATCAATTCCTACTTCAATTACTGGAGTAGAAACAAGAATAGGTTTCGAACCATTTTTAAAGTGTTCCAGAGCTTCTTCTTTTTCTTCATTCTTCATTTTTCCGTGCAAAAGAGCGACTTTTTGCGGGTATTTCAAAAGAAAATGGGAAAAAAGCTTTTCGACTGAGTATCTACCATCCTCTCGAAAATCAATGAGGGGAGCAACAATATAAATGCGACGAAAACTCCCAAGTGTTTGGTTAATTAGTTGATAGATTTTTTCTTCATCTGAAGTAACAATTTTTGTTTCAACTTGGCGAATTTGTTTTGGAAAAGAGAAAAGAGTGGA
>JAEZUH010000055.1 GCA_023443485.1 Bacillota bacterium
GCAAAGAAGTCGTCGTCATCGGCATGGGAGATCATATCGAAGTATGGAACCGCAAGGCCTACGAAGAATATGAAAAGAAAGCCATCACTGGCTTTGAAAACACCGCCGAAAGTCTTGGCGAAGAGAACTAATCATTATGGGCAAGCATATACCTGTCTTGCTAAAGGAAACGATTGATGGTTTAAACATTAAACCAGATGGAATCTATCTTGATTTAACAATCGGTCGAGCCGGACATAGCTCCGTCATCCTTAAAAAATTAACCACAGGTTATCTCATCGGCTTCGATCAAGACGAAGAAGCCATTCGTGAATCACAAGCTAGATTATCGAAAATCAGCGATCGATTCACCCTCATTCATTCAAACTTCAAAAACATGGGTGAAATGTTGAAACAACACAATATCACTTATGTCGACGGCATCCTCATGGATCTTGGTGTCTCCTCTCCTCAGTTCGATGAAGGAGATCGTGGCTTCTCTTATCGATTAGACGCTCCACTAGACATGAGAATGGATCAGTCTCAATCATTGACTGCCTATCAAATCATCAACGCCTTCTCTCTACAAGAGCTCGAAAGAATCATGAGAGACTATGGCGAAGAACGCTACGCGTTAAGCATCGCCAGAAACATCATCAAACAAAGAGAAATCGCTCCCATTCAAACAACCTTTGAATTAGTGGACATCATCAAGAAAAGCAAACCGAGCAAAGAACTCAAGAAAGTGGGACATCCCGCTAAACAAGTCTTCCAAGCCATTCGCATCGCCGTGAATGATGAAATCAATGCTCTCGTTGCGGGACTAGATGAAGCTATTCCTCTCCTCAGACCTCATGGAGGTCGACTCGCCATCATTACCTTCCATTCCGGAGAAGATCGCATCGTTAAATCATTCTTTAAGAAGATTTCAACGACAACTGGCAATCGAATCGATGGCCCAGTGGTGGAAGAAGAAAAAGAATTTCAACTCGTATCTAGCAAACCGATTGTTGCCACGGAAGAGGAAGTATCCAGCAACCCTCGTAGTCAAAGTGCCAAACTTAGAATTATTGAAAGGAAGTAAAATTATGAAAGACAAATTAGTAAAAAACGGACATAAAGGGATTTACTATTTTATCCGTAAACTTTGTATTGGTGTTGCCGTATCTGCTTCCTTAGTTGCAGCTATTGGTTTCCCAACCTACGTTTTAATAAAAAATTATGCTGAAAAGCAAACTTTAGCGGATGATTCCAACTCTGAAGAACCCAACGAAAAGATCAATCTACTCGCTTATAATGACTGACAGAAAGTCCTCCCCGATGTCAGTTATAGAAGTCGCCCTAAACAAGCGGCTTCTTTTTTTTGGTCAATAATTAGTAGTTTTCTAGTATAAAATATAAAAATACCTTAACTTTAAGTTAATTGTTGTAAGTAAAGAAAAACCCTTATAAAATAAGTGCAAGTGGTAAATATATATGGAAAAACCAGTCGCAGCTATTGAATTTAGCTCCAAAAAACTTAAATTAGTCGTGGGCTATGAACTCGATGGCCAAGTCTATGTTCTCTACGCTTTAACGAAACCTTATGGTCATATCGTTGAGCCAGGACAATTTTCAGACTTTGCAAAATTAACTCAAAGCATTAAAGAAGTTCATGATTTCTCGGATCCTTCCGCCAAACTTAAATTGACGATATCAGAGGCTCTTTTAGCTTTGCCACCCTACGGGCTTGATGTCTTTGAAACCAAACAAGTAACTACTGTTATTGGTGAAGAGAGCAAAATCAATACAATTGATATCCGCAATATATACGCTTTAATTAGGAACGCATCTAGCGAAATGGAAAATAGTTTAATCGATGTGATTCCCGAAACCTATATTCTCGATCAAGGTCGTTCTTTTACGCTTCCTCCGATTGGAATATCTTCTGGCACACTTAGCATGGTCGCTAAAGTTCACACTCTTCCTAATAAGATACCTAATGCCTATCAAACCGCATTAAATTCAGGAGAGATTAATGTCAAAAGATTGGTGATCGCTCCTTTTGCCGCTGCTAAATTGCTCGCTTCGTATAATGATATTCCAAGTGATTACATTTTAGTTGATATTGGTTCCGATATTACTTCTGTGTCATTAGTTGGAAATAAAACTCTTTATGCTTCTCGCACTTTTGAATGGGGTGGGGACCATATTACTGAAAGAATCATTGAAGCCTTCAATATCAATGAAGCTGATGCTGAAAAATATAAAATCCTCTATGGTATTGATAAACGCGAGATGAATTTCCGCGCTCCCATATGCAAAACCGATGATGGTGAAGGACACGAAATCAAACATCATCGCGAAGAACTAAATACCCTGATTAAATCGGAACTCGAAGTATTCGTCAAACAACTCAATTCCGCGATTGATGATTTATTAGGTGACTATGGAACGGCTTATAAGACCTTGCCCATGATACTCGTTGGCGGAGGAGCAAAACTTAATGGCTTAGTGGAATATGTTACACCGAAAGTACCAAGTGATACTGTTACAGTGGTATCGCCCCGCTCCTTTGGAGCAAGAAATCCCACCTTTACTAATTGTTTAGGAATGATTCTGGCTAATGCCCAAATTCCTTCCGTGTATGATGAAAACCATCCGCGATTCGGTCAAGTGACCCGTGATCCGGTAAAATAAAGGAGAAATTCTATGGAAAATTATGACTTAGACAATTTCGAACCAGCGGCTAAGATCGTCGTCATTGGCGTCGGTGGAGCCGGAAACAACGCGGTTAATCGCATGATTGATGAAGAGATTAACAACGTCGAATTTTGGGTGGCCAATACTGACAAACAAGCCCTTTCAACGAGCAAAAGTAGCCATCGTATCATCTTAGGCCAAGAAATTACTGGTGGTTTAGGAGCGGGCGGAGAACCCGAAATTGGTGAGAAAGCCGCTGAAGCCAGCGCGGAAGATATTAAACAAATTGTTGGCAACGCCAACATGGTATTTGTGGCAGCCGGTATGGGAGGCGGAACTGGAACCGGAGCCGCTCCTGTTATCGCTCGTATCGCCAAAGATGCCGGTGCTTTAGTCATCGCCATCGTCACTCGTCCTTTCACCTTTGAAGGAAAGAAACGCATTGTCCATTCTATTGATGGGCTTAATAAGCTCAAGACTTGTGTCGATTCGATTATTGTTGTCAGTAACGACAAATTGCTCATGACCGCGGGAAACTCACCAATTAGTGAAGCTTTCTGTGATAGTGATAAAGTCTTGGCTCAATCAGTGAAAACAATTGTTAACTTAATAATGTTACCTGCTGTCATCAATCTCGATTTCGCTGACGTTCGCAACACTTTAAAGAATTCCGGACTCGCTTTAATCGGATTTGGGATGGGAACTGGGGCTAATCGCGCTAAAGAAGCTGCGAGCAATGCCATTAATTCCCCATTACTAGAAGCCTCGATTCGTGGAGCTCGTAGAGCTATTGTGGCTGTGACTTGTGGTCGAAATGTTTCATTATTTGATGCCCAAGAGACAGTTAACCTACTGATTGATGCATCAGGACACGATATTGATGTCAAATTTGGTGTTGCTATCAACGATCAATTGAATGATGAAATTCTCGTCAGCGTCATCGCCAGCGATTTCGAAGATGAAGTCAACTTCTCTATTCCTCAAACAACGCCTACTCTTCCTCGAGGCGAAAATGGAAACGCAATTCTCATGTCAAGCAACAATGACTATGAGGACGAAGCAAAAGAAAATAAAGATGGCAAGGCTGACGATATCAATCTCGACGATGACATCTTACCAAGTTTCTTAAAAGACTAAATTAGAAGAAATATCTAAGAAAAAGGGCTCTAAATGCCCTTTTTTATTGCGCATTAATGTGCGATAATGTACGCGACACGGGAGAACACATGAAAAAGAAAGCATATTTATTAATACTTCCACTCCTCGCTCTGAGCCTTTCCGCTTGTGATTGGGGTTATCGCGAAGAGGTTGAAGATCTCACTTCTTTAGGCGTGATTGGAACTTTTCCGGCTTCTAATAACTGGACTACGGAGATTCCTTTAGTGAAAAACTCTGAGGATGTTTGGGAAGTATCAATTGAAGCTGATTCTGGAGATGTATTTAAAATTCAGGCTAATGGTGTCGATAAATATTCTTGGGATTTCTCTTCTATCACCTCTGAAACAGAGGGCATTTTGACAAATCTAGATGGCAATGCCTGCGCTGTGGCGGATGGAACTTATACTATTTCAATTGTTGCTCCAGAAAAGCTTAGTCTATCATCAAGTGCCTTAACTTCTTTTGAAGTTGCCTTTGATGATGGCACTATTACCTATGGTACTGACTTCTATGATGATTATTATGACGAAATCAATACTTGGGAAAATAGCGAAGACTTAAAAAGCAAATTATATACAATTCTTCATACGGGCTATAACGCCATTCCTTATGCCTCTCCCACAAACTGGGAAACCAATCAATTTGCTGATCAAGCTCTCGATGATTTCGGAAAAGTTGATGTCGTATATGACACAACTAATCAAGACAAAACGAATACTTATTCTTCGGGAAATGGTTGGCAAAGAGAGCATGCTTTTGCTGCCTCTTTGATGACTGGAAAATTAACTGGTGAGGCGACAGGGACACTAGGAAGAGCGACAGATTTTCATAATCTATTTGCCTCGACCTCAGGTGGCAATGGTTCTCGAGGAAATAAAAACTTTGGCATCGCTGATACAGAAAGTGAATTCTACGGCGTTGCTCAAGGAACGGGCGACTACGCCTATGATGATAAAAATTTCGAACCAAGTGACAATGATAAAGGAAGATTAGCGCGAGCCATATTCTATATGGGAGTGATGTATTCTGTTTCAGAAAACCCTGCCTATCAACCTCTTACAATTCAAGAAGAATATGTTTCTTATGTTACTAATGTTGCCCCTTATGCGATTGGCAATCTCTCAACTTTATTATCTTGGAATGATTTCACAGTGGATCGCCAAGAATATCAACATAACGAAAGTGTTTATTCTCACATCTATAGTGAAGTGGCAAAAGCTCAAGGAAACCGCAATCCCTTTGTTGATTATCCTGAACTAGTTGACTATGTTTACGGAGATAAAAAAGATGAATCTGGTTCTCTGACTTACTTAAAACCATCCTATCTTGATCTCGAGATTGATAAAGGTACCGAAATAGCGAACTATGCCTTATCGACCGCCAAAAGAAATTACGCGGTTGGTGAAACATTCAGCAAAGCTGATTACACTCTTGTTGAAGTCACTAATAACTTCACTGTGAGATCTAATACTTCATTTACTGATAATACGGCTGACTATACCTTCCTCGATAGTGATATTGGAAATAAAACCTTTAGTATTATCACTCCAAAGAATACGATTAATCTCCCCGTGAAAGTCACTGACCCCGACCCCATGCATGGATGCAGTTACAATTACACCCTAACCGGAAAAGCCAGTGGTGGAGACTTATCAGGTTTCACTCGAGGGGGAAACGCTAATTTTGGTGGGACACTATGGAAAATCGATTGGACCAACACCGAAGCAGTGATCGGCAACAAAGATAGCAAAATTGGAGTCGCTTTTGGAACTTCAACAAAATCTGTTAATTCATTGACATTGGAAACGACAGCTTCATTGAATGTGAACGCTTTCTACGCCAAAATATACTGCGCTTCAGGAAAAACCATCAGCTATACGATGAAAATCGGCGATACAACGGTTGCTTCAGGAACTGTTACTCATCCTTCGGGAGTCGATGTTCCAGCAACAGTCGGGGCGAGAGTTGAAACGCCACTAAGCGGAATACTTATGCTGACCATAAACGGAAGTGGTGCGACTAATGGAGCGGTCTATATCCATTCATTAGCCTATGACATCGCTCAATAAAAGAAAGAGAAAAGAGGTAGAGACAACCTATGGACTATAAAGATACTTTGTCGATGAATAAATCCAACTTTGAAATGCGTGGAAATTTATCGATGAAAGAACCCATCTTAGTGGAAAAATGGAAGATGGAACAAATTTACCAAGCGAT
>JAEZUH010000104.1 GCA_023443485.1 Bacillota bacterium
GTATATTTTTATTGGACACTTCCAGATGGCTATATTCATCATTATGGTGTTAATCACTTCATGGTTCATTTTATTATTAAAAAAATTCAAAGATTTGTTAAAAAAATAGCGAAAAATAATCCCGACACCATTTTCTTTACTTTTGCTGATCATGGTTTAATTGATGTCAAATATTTGGATATTTGTGCGCACAAGGATCTACAAAATTTACTATCACTTCCTCTATCTTTTGAAAAGAGGGTTGTTAATTTTTTCGTTAAACCAGATAAGAAAGATGAATTTGCCACTTTATTCAGCAAATATTACGGAGAACACTTTGAATTAATAGACAGGGAATCAGTTTTTAAGGATGAACTCTTCGGCAAAGGGCAACCTCATCCAGCTTCTTACAATTTTATTGGTGATTTTATTGCAATCGCTAAGGATGTTTATTGTCTTTATGCTTCAAACGAAATAACCCCCGAAAAATTTGTTGCGCATAAAGGTCATCATGCTGGTGGAACAAAGGAAGAGATGGCAATTGATATCAGCGTTTTTAATGATTGAAAGCATCAATCAAAGTATTGAAAAGGCTATTAAAAAAAAGTAAAATAATAGGGCTGGTTGAAAATGGGTCTGTAGCTCATCTGGGAGAGCGCCTCGTTCGCAACGAGGAGGTAGCCGGTTCGATCCCGGTCAGATCCACCAATTTAAAAGTAAAAATAGCAGGGCAAATTCATCCGCCTCAAATGGATAAGAACTTTTGACCTCTGCGTGCGAATAAGATCATCAACAAAGATGGTCTTTTTTCTTGCTCTAATCCGTATGGAACAAATATTCTTTTTTGTTTCCAGGGGCGAATTGACCAGAATTCTAAATATGCAAAGTGATGTCGCTTGAGTAATTAACTAAACAATTTTGATCGACTCTAAGCCCAAAGTAATCGCTTTTATGTTAAAACAAAAGCCCCATAACAATGGGGCAAAGAAAGTAAAGAAAATGGCAAGAGAATCAATTAATCTTTTTTATCTTCGTAATGCACAACGATTTGATTGAATGGTATTTGTATACCGTTGCGATCGAATAAAAGCTTCATTTCTTTGTTTAAATCGCGTGTCACTTGGTATTTATTTAGTTCATCGGTCCGAGCATACATGCGAATTACAATAGAGGACTCGGAAAGTGATTGAACTCCACGATAGAACGGGCCTTCGACAATATCGGGAATTCGTTTCTTTATATCTTCAATATTAGCCAGTATTATTTTCTCAACGCGTTCAATATCTTCATCATAGGCAATAGAAATATCGCAGATGGCTGGTGATAGATTTGCGGAGGTATTGATTGTCTGTCGAAGATCAGAATTGTTGATGATCAGGACATCGCCATTAACGTCAACGAGAGTGGTGGTTCGGACACCGATTTCGGTCACCTTACCACGAAAGCCATGGGCTTGAATAATATCTCCCACCTGGAATTGCTTTTCAAAAATAATGAATAAGCCGGCAATAACATCTTCGATGAGGCTTTGAGCACCAAAACTGAGGGCCAAGCCTAAGATTCCGGCACCGGCGAGAAGGGTTGGAGTTTGGACTCCCCAAGCACTCAAGATGAGAAATACACCAACGATGACGCTTCCGTATTTAAAAATACTGCGGATGATAATCCATAAAGTCGATTTGGAATGAAACTTTTTGATGAGCAAATTGGCTAAGTATTTGACTATTTCGTTTAGCGCCCACATGAAGAAAACGATGACGACCGTTTCAATTAACGCCATGGTGTTGTTCGCAAATATGTTGGCGACATTAAAGAACTTGCCAAATGTATTATTGATGAATACTCCAAAAGGAGTAACCGATAGCGCTGGGACAACACCGAAAATGACAGAAAAGATTATCACAGCGGCAATCACCGACAGAACAATAATCATGCGAACTGTGCCCTTCTTCATTTTTTTCTTCTCGACCTTTCTTTCTTTTTCCATAGTTTTCACCTCTTAAATTTATAACTACACACTATGTGTGTAAATTATCTCACTATAATATGCCTGGTCTATCTGCTTGCTTAATGAAAGTTCAAGGTCATAAAAAAGTTCAGTTGGCTTATTTATGGTTGCACTGTATATTTCCATCGGTTCAATTACTTCAATTGTTAAAGGGTAGTAATAATAATTTACAATATTTCGGTTTTCATCTAATCCATAGATAATACATGAAACGGATTGGATGATGTTAAAAGGATCTTGTGTCGTTACGACTATGTCATAAGAGGGTCCGTTATCGATAAATGAGGTAATCTCCCATTGATACATTTGTGAGGTAGTAAATGTCACTGGCTCTTGCGTGACAATTTTTTCCTGACCGGTGTCCGGACTGACAAAAATGGCTCGTAATATGGAGGAATAAGGAGTGTTAGGATTCAAATTTTCAACACGAATTTTGGCCACCTCCTCATATTGACTACTGTCTTCATCAAAGGTGACTAATAATGAAGTGAATAGCTCCGATTGGAAATATACATCGACAAACATTTCAACCGTAACATCTTGTGGGTAATCGGCATAAACGGAAAAAAGAGCGTAGTCCATTCCCACATCATCAGCATATAGCGAACCAAAGAAGCGGAACGGCGTTGAAAATTCTCGTTCATCTAGAATAGTGCTAGTATCTTCGCCAATAAGATTAACCACTAAGCGAAGGTGAATGGTGACATTGTAATTAGAAATATTCTCAAGAATAGTTGTCATGACCTGACCTTCAATCAGTATTGAACTATACTCAAGATTATTCGGATTGTATTGTTGCATGGGTGGATATTCTTCTTCCTCATAAACATAGGCATATTCCAAAAAAGCGCTTTCAACCTTTGCTTCGGGATCATAGTATTTGGTGTCTATTAAATAGGTCAATGTTTCCGATTCTTCCGCTGGGATTGTTTCTTGGTCAAGACGAACATCCAAAATAGCCCCTGCCAAAGAATTTGTTATTTTAATAGTTTCCGAATCGAGAATTTCACGGCCAAAACCAAGATCAGCCATAATATTCAACGTGTAACTGGTTGAACTTCCGAACACGACCTGTGAACCTTGACTTTCACCTATTGAAAGAGAAGAATAATACTTTTCAGTATTTCCCTTTATTTCGAGTTGAAGTGTTTTTTCAGCGATTCGCTGATCGGGGTCTTGAACATCAACCCGATAGACAATTTCATTTCCGAGGGCTTCAACATTTAAAAAGTCAGCGATCACTGGTTTTTGACTGGTAATGGCGATAGTGACAACCATGGTAGCGGTCACCAAAAAAGAAGCCAACATTTTTTCTATTAGCCGACGTTTTTTTTCATTATCGCGGAATTTCTTAATGTTAGGCATGCTTTAGAACAGTTAAATTCCTTATGAGTTCATTTTATGTTTGTAATATAGCCTTAGCAATAAATGAATGATTTTTAAAAGAGAAATTCAGCAGATTTTTCTTGCTCTGGCGGAATTTTATCATCAAAAAAGACCATACGAAGTCATATGGTCATGGATATTATGCTTGTAGTTTAGCTGGAATCACATCAGGCAAATCACCAACTTTTGCAATAGCGATTCAATCAACGGTCGTTTCACAGTAGTTGTTGTGTTGAAATTAACTATTATTGAGAAAATCCACAATCAAAAAAGTATGTACAAATTACCTATTTTAAAATGACTTTATTTGCATAAAACTTCAGCGTTATTGAAATTATCTTGAATTTGAATGAATGCGTTTGACAGAGGCTTGCCATCCACCAATGCGTGATGAACAGTAATATTTAGCATGGTTTTTTTGCGACCATCTACTTCGTAGAATTTGCTCCAGCATACGCGAGGGACACTAGAATTAGATGGGTCGTGGTCCGGAAGAGGATGGGTCATTGCATCGACCTTAAGCCAAGGGATACAAGTGATGTAAAATTCATCGAAATAATTAGAGTCATTATATTGATCTTTAATGACTTTAATATGCTTATGGTCTTCAACTTCCTTATGGGCAAAATCATAGAATTCTCGGTAATTCTTTCCATATGGAGAATAGCAGTTTTCAAATACTCCTAAATCAGTCATCACGACATAAGCCGGATTGATAGTATCAAAGATAACAACTTCTCCATTAAGGATTCGCATCCTCATCTCTTCGATAGAATTGAGACCCTTAGTTACTAGATAAAGAAGATTGATAAAGATCGATTCATTTCTTCTCTTACTAAGCTTATAGACTTCTTCAATGTCCATCTCAACATTAAATCCATAACAAGGGTTTGCGAATGTTGAAAAATAATCATACGCGCTTTTCCTTGCCCATTTACTCGGGTCAACTCTTATATATTTAGATACCATTATCTAGCCCCCTTATCATAAGGAGTACCCTCGGCCTTAGGAGCGCGAGATTTCTTTGAGGTAAAGATCAGAACAATGAGACAGACGACATAAGGGAGAGCCAGGAAAACATAGGACATACCAGGAGTAGTGGCGAGTGTCGGGAAAATTCCCGGATAATTGACACTAAATGATTTAAATAAAGCAAACAAAACACCGCCACCTACGATGAGAAGTGGTTTCCATTGACCAAAGATCATTACCGCTAATGCTAAGAAACCAAAGCCGCTTGCGGCCGCCATAAAGTCCCATTGCGAGCCGGTCATGATGAGAGCTAAACCTCCAATACCAGCTAGCATTCCCGATATTCCGACGCCAGTAAAGCGAACCTTACGGACGTTGATACCGACGGAATCAGCTGCTTGAGGGTGTTCGCCACAAGACATTAATCGCAAGCCAAAGCGAGTCTTGTATAACAAGAACCAAACTAAAGGAATAAGAACCAATAGAATGACAATGAACCAACTGAATTTAATACTTTCCGCTCCAGGAAATGAGAAGGAAAACATATCGTTGAATGCGCCATAGTTTAACCTTGACGTTCCAGCAGGAGTGCTGGGGGTAACGGTAATGGCTTTGATGAGTACAACTGCAATTGCGGGAGCGAAAATGTTGAGCGCCGTACCAGTAATCGTCTGATTGGCGTTAAATATCACTGCTGCAACCGCGAGAAGCATTGAATAAAGTAATCCAGCAGCAGCGGCGATGAGAACAATTAATGCACATGCTAAGAAAGGATTCATGGAAGCGGGCAAAACGCGCATCACTAGAGCAGCCACAAACGCTCCGACAGTCATGCAACCTTCCAACCCAAGATTAATGACGCCGCTTCTTTCAGAGAACATACCTCCAAAAGCAACAATAGTAAGAATAGCAGTGTAAATCAAAGTGGTAGCAATAATTTGTACGACAATCATTTATTTGTCCTCCTTGTTGTCTTTTTTCCATTTATGTCGTTTTTTGACAACAGAATCATTTTGTTTAAAATTTTTTCGAGATGGAATATCATTAACCTTTTGCATTTCGCTGAGGCTGAAGCGCTTATCAATGTAAGATTTTACAAACGGTACGAACGCACAGAGATAAATGATAAAGGAAGTGATTACTTGCGCTGTCTGTGGAGAATATCCTAATGAAGTGATGGTGGAACCACCATCAATAATATGGGTGATGAAGTAGGCTGAAAATATGCTTCCGATGGGGCTGAGTCCGCCTAAGAACGAAGCTGATATTCCATCAAATCCCAGGGCTGGTACAGTCGCTTGCACTTCCCATTGACTCAAGCCATTGAGATAGAGCAAAGGAGCGGCTAACGCGGCAAGAGCTCCCGATATGCACATGGTTATTACGGTGTTTCTTTTGTCTTTCATACCGGCGTATTCAGCCGCAAAACGATTGTAGCCAGTGGCCTTGAGTTCATAACCAAATGTCGTTTTATTAAGAATGATATAAATAATAATAGCCACGACCGGCGCAATGATCATTCCTAGCCCGCAGGCTGATTGGTTACTAAAGAGTGTGTCCAACCCTAGAGTGGGCATAAATCCAGGCAGTGAACTATCAATTTTGTATGTTTTGGCCAGCATTAAATCCCAAACAGTGCCTGCGTTAGCCTGGAAAAGCGCGTTGGTTATATAAAGCGCAATCCAGTTAAGCATGATTCCTGAAATAACCTCGTTGACATTGAAATAAGCTTTCAATAGGCCGGAGATTCCACCCCATAATGCTCCGCCAGTCATGGCGAGCAAAATACAGAGATACCATGGAAGCCTCCACGCCAATGCCGCAAAACAAGTGATTAACACTCCGATGACATATTGACCAGAAGCTCCGATGTTAAATAACCCAGTTTTATAAGCAAACAAAATAGCTAAACTGGTGCAGATTAAAGGAGCGGTTTTAGCCAAAGTAAGACCAAAATACTTTAATTGAGTTCTTGGCAAATTAAACGCAAAGAAGTTTTCGACAGTTTGAAGTATTCCTTGGAATGCGTTGGCGGGATTAATGCATAAAAGGATGATAAACCCAATTAGCAAGCCAATGACGGCGCAACCAATGGAGGTAATGATTGTTTGGGTGGCATCTTTTTTCATCATTCCTTTAGCCCAAAGAATAGTTTTTGTGAAACCCTTTTTTATTGTTTCTTTCGCCCGTTGGCCAAAGGTCATTTTTTTGCTGTT
>JAEZUH010000062.1 GCA_023443485.1 Bacillota bacterium
ATCGTGCTCATCGATTTTGAAGTCTTCTCCAAAACCCATTAATCTATGGCACTCTCTTGGAGTAAGCTTTCTAACAACACCTAATTCGCCATCATACATTCCAACAAATGCTTGTTTTAAAACATCATTTGAAACAGCAGAAATGGGTTCAAATATAAAGTCACCATTCCAATTAAATTGTTGGTTTCTTTTTTCTGTTCTAATTATCATGGAATTAATTTTTGCTCTTCCTCTATTTTTTTTGGAAGTTACAAATTTGAATCCCTTTTCTTTCAGGTAATATTTTGGTGGAACATTTTTATCTAATAAATCAAAAGTATTAAGTTTCAAAGGGATAGGCTTTGGGAAACGAAACTCTTTTTTTGGTTTACTAAGAAATCCAATGACAAATAATCTTTTTCTACTTTGTGGGATACCATAATCAGCAGCGTTAAGTGTTTCAAAGTAAACATGATAACCCAAGGAATCAAAAACAAATTTAACTGTTTCCCACGTCTTTTTTTTATCATGAATTAGCATCCCTGGCACATTTTCATAGATAAAAACTTTTGGTTTAATTTCTTTAACAAGTCTTGCGAATTCATAAAAAAGCGTCCCACGAGTATCGTCAAGCCCTTTTCTTTTACCCATTAGAGAAAAACTTTGGCAGGGAGAACCACCAACAAAAAAATCAACTTTATTAACAAATGGTGTTCCATCAAGAAAACGCACATCAGAAAACCAACGACTATCAACTATTTCGTGATTCTTAAAATAGGTTTCTTTGATTCTATTTTCTTTAGGCAAAGAGTTATAAAAAGCTTCCACAACTTTGCTTTTTTGAGAGCTTTCAAGATGCTTCCAGGTTTTCGTAATATTTTCATTTAGGTCAATTTTTCTATCCCCGCAATCGCAAGCAAAAGCAACTCGGAAATTTATTCCTTGTCTTTTTAAAGAGTATTCAAATGCTCCTATTCCGCTGAAAACAGTTGCAACCGTGTATATTTTATTTGATTTTCCCATTTAGTTTTAACCATTTTTTAAAAGCGTTGACGTTGCTAAGAAATGGGACAACCTCTTTCTTTGGTCTAACAAAGACGCGAATGGCATCGTCGGTCAATTTTTCGAAAACAATTTCTGATATTTCTCCCAAACACAAAGACTTAAAAATACCAATATCTGTTCCTTGTGCTGGAAATTTCAAGTATTTTCTTTTCTCAATAACAATTGGATTACTGGTTTTAAAAAATAGTATTTCAGGGGATTTTCGACTTGCCCATTCCAAATCTTTTAGAGCTTCGTCTAAGTAAAATAAATCGTGATTATAAATTGATTTACAACTTTCTATCAAACTGAAATACGCCTCTTTACAACAAAGAAAAGAAAATGATAGGTCGATAAAGAAGCTACCTTCAAGATTGTTGAGACAATTTTCAACCTCGTTAGCCTTTTGACTTAAATAATAAGACCCGACACAGCGACATTTGCTTGTTGTTCTTTGAACATTAATTATTGCCTCGGTGTTAGGAATTGAAAAAATTACGTACTTGCCATCAATTGTTACTGACATAGTTAATCCCTATATGGAAATCCATTTCTTACAGCTTTTAAAAAATATTCCTTCACCTTTCTAATTTTTATCAAATTTGTTATTCGTGTACATAGTTTTATATCCATCATTGCTTCTTGAATTTGTTTTTCCTGAATGGAAGAAAGTGCTTTAGAGCTCGAATTCCACATTAATACCTTTTGCCATAGAGAATAATCATTAAGGTTTTGACTTTTATCTATAAATTTATTAACCGGGTTTATTGGCATAAATTCAAAAGATTCCTCAGCATCAATTTGTACAATATTGAAAGGTAATTTTTTGATTTCGTCCCAACACTCCTTTTTGCGGCCCCACATCAGTGTGTTTGGGTGCTGAAATTGTACTTCTTGAAAATACTTAGAAATATGTTTAGATATTTCTAATACTAAAAATTCCAAGTTTTTGCTAATTTTTTGATTCTCCCAAATATAAGTAAGATCAATCAGCTTCTTGGACAGCATACTCAATTTGGCAATCGTGTATGGTAAAACAGCTGCTTTGATAGGCAGTTTATTTTTTAGGATTATTTTGTCGGCACTTCTCCACAAGATGAGAATAGCAATAAATTTACGAAAATAGTCTTCGTTGGGTATAATGGCATTTTCAATAACAAAGTTGTTGAATTCAACAAAGTTCTTCTCGTTGCCTAAACACACTATATCAGGCTTTTGTTCATAGGCCATAATTGCTTTAGCTAATAGTTTCTTTGAGAACTTAAGGGTTTCCGGGTATTTTTTTGCAAAAGTTTTGCTGTAGTTAAAAATTACTCTTCTTTCGGTATTATACTGGCCATTTGTCCTCTCAAAAAACCAATAATATTCATTGACTGGAGCAACAACATTGTCTTTGTAACATGGAATCGCTCGGGAATATTTTTGCATTTCAACGTAAAATGGTTCATTGGAAGACAAGTCAGACTTTGCTATTGCTGTTTGGGTGTTTGCAAAACGCGAAATATTAGAAACCATTTCAGCTTCGTTTTCACGTCTTTTCAAAATTGTAAGCTTCATTGGAACAACAACACCACTCAAATCAATTGGATCTCTAGAGCATTCAAATATCGTTACTGTAGTTTGCCCACCATTAACAATTTGAAGTTGATTGAGGGAATCTATTTCAACAAAATCTCCTTTTATAGTTTTAATCGAGCTGCCTTCTAATGTTGCGACCGTTGAAAGTCCATTGTTATAGGCCACAAATTCATGAGGTACTGTTTGAACAGTTTTAACAATACCGCTGTTGGTTTTTTGCGTTCTTTTGAGATAGGATCGAACATTTCCTTCAAGAAGTCTGCTCTTGTGATTTCCATATATTCGGGACAATAAACGACCAGAAATTGATGTCGAGTAAACATCAAAATCCTTCGTCGAAGAAATCTTAATGCCATATAAAGAAGCGTTGTAGTCTTTTTTTAAATCAATAACTAATTTAGCCGAGTCATTAGATTTTATGGATTCAATGATCTCACTCGCTCCGTAGTATGTTTTCGAAAGTGGAATTCCATTAAGAGTCATAGTTTGAGGATCGTTTAATTGAGGAAAATCAAAGTTCGAGTAGAAATCTATTACGAAAGAATAACCACTTTCTTTTGCATCTTTAAAAGCCATGCAAGCCTCGTAAACTGTCGATGTGGTTATCAGTGTGGTATTATTTATGGAAAGAGCGAGAAAAATAAAATTCGTTATGCAAAGCAGTGTTTTTTTGTATTCTTCACGAAAAAACGCTTCTGATACTTCATTTTCATCAAAATATATTAAAGATATAATATGGAAAATTTTTTCATCTTCCTCATCATAATAGCCGTCAATTTTAATTCTTCTAGCAGGAATATCATAATTATCAACAAAAACATCGGTTGACCCTGAAGACTCAAATATCGCCATTTTGAGAAATTTGTGTCTATAACTTAATGGATTTTCTTCATCGTCAAACTCAATAGAGTCAATTCGACGTTTAAAATGCTCAACAAAATTATAATTCTTCATACATGTTACCGTTGTATTGTGGCATTTGATCAACATTGATTTTGTATTTTACGTCAAATATTCTCGGATCAACCATTTGTTTTGAAATTCTCGGGAATAAGGAATTGATTTCAAAAATGTATGAGCCAACATTAACGAAGGAGTATCGTCCAATAAAATTGCTTGGTAATATACCAAATTCTAGAAGCCTTTCTTTGAATTCTTTTCTATTGGCAGGGCGTTCAATCTTTTCCTCTACTTCTTTTATTAAATTCGAAACAGTACGGCCGGTTGGATTCACTTCCAATACATAGAGGATTAAAAATAATTTTTTTCTATCCTCAAATCTCAATTGATTCTCGTTTGAAATGGAAATGTTCTTTTGTAACTGCGAGCTTGTTGTTTTAATTTCAACTCCAACGTTGCTTTCAAAAATGAAATCGTGTTTGTTCTTTGAAGGACCCATCCACCACTGGACACTGTCCTCTGATTTTTCTTCTATTAATTTAGACAAAAAATGGAGCTCTCCAAACAAACCCTGCTCTTCCTGTTTGGATAAATGTTTAGTTTTTTCAGATCCGAAAAAGCTTTCGTAATCAAAAACTAACTGTGAAATAGTGACTAAAACATCAATAGAACTAGTTAGTGATTGAATACTGTTAATTACGCTGACAGTGAAGGCTTCAAAAGCTTCTTCAAGTGCATCAGTATTGACTAAAGAAATTCGTAGATACATCTTGGAAATATCAATTGCAGGAACAGAAAGATATTCAAATGACAGTCCCTGAATTTTTGGCATTTGAATTTTATCTGCTGCTTCAGGTAACACTTCAATATAAAGCGATTTGTTCTTAATGCGATTTGTTGATATATATGTCATTCCAAATTGGCACGAACCATATGGAACGTAAATATTTTGGTTGTTAGAATTGCATTCGTTTTTTGCTTTTAAAACTATAGTTTCCCAAGCATCATATAAGTTTGAATTAGTCATCTTCTTCTCCTTGCCAGCCATTGGCTTCCGATTGTTCCTGAGTAGTTTTTTGAAAAACCTCATTAATAAAGTATTCTACGTCGGCGTTGTTTTCGTCATTGCTAACAGGGAACCACAAGCCAAAACCAATGAACCCCTTTCCGTTTGGAAGAACCTCGCCGGCCTTTCGAGTTGTGCTTCCGCCAACGGTTTCGTCTTCGTTGGTAGTAATATCAAAATCATATATTGTGAGAAGACCATTTTGCGGTGCAAATTTTGTTCTAATATCCTCTTCTCCAGCGGAATATGAAGTGTACTTTTTACGGATTGGGTCATTTGGTTCAAAAAAATCAAAGAAGTCATTTGGGTTTGTCAAAGCTTTAATTAAAAAAACTTCACCATTATTTGTTTGATCCCGAGATTTCCTTCTTGGCTTATAGATAGTATATCCATTAATATTATCCTTTCGATCGTTATATTTGTTATTTTCGTTTTTTAAAGAGTGCATCACTATTGTCCAATTAATGAGTTCACCTTTTTTGCTGAGTTTTTCAATATAATTGATCCAGTGCAAAACGCTTATCCTGCCGCGACCATTAAGCAAACACTCTCGATAGTTTTTTAAAAAATCAAGAACAGCTTTTACCTGAATGTTGTGATAGACGAGTTTGTTATCATTTTCAAGTGGGGTTCCTAATAGAACCAAAAACCTTGACAAAAGGTCTCTATTATAATCTTTGTCCTTGTAAGAAAACGAAATAGTTTGTTGAAGATCTCCGGAAAAAGTAATTTTTGTAAGTACCGCTCTTCTCCTCTTGTTTGCGGCAGTAGGCATAAGCTTGGAACTATGCAAAACTTTAAGACCAAACTGAGATGGTGTGTAATGTAAATCGTTCATAGTTTGAATATCAGTTTTGAAACCATCTAATGATTCTGCGGCGGAAATAAAATCGTTTATTATTTTCCTGGTGGTGTATATTCTACACAAGTCCAGCCAGCCATTCCGATAACCAAACCACCTTCCCATTTGAAGAAGAGTATCAAAGGCATGGGCGTTTCTAAAATAGTAACTAACAATTAGACCATCGAGTGTTAAACCTCTACTGAGTTTGTCTCCACCAACAACAATGTGCATGCCACCTGAAGGTGAGGAGAAATCAATAATGTCTTCAGAGTCTCCAGTGATTAATTTTACGGTGTCGGCTCTTGTCACCATTTTTAAGGCTTGAATAATGCCTTCTTTTACTTTCACCCAATTGTCATGAAAATCGTTTCCAAGTCTTTTTTGAGATACGGGTTTGATTTTAGTTTCCCAATAATGTCGAAAACTCTTTTGAATCTTCGAATAAAATTTAAAACCTTTTGTCATTTTATCTAGTTCTACATCGATAAGCTCTTTAAGCTCTCCGTTTGGGCACACATTTTTTGTGATATGAACAAGCATAGAGTTGTGTTCAATAATGCCTCTTGATATTTTTACTCCTGCACAAATAAGAAAATGCATTATTGCTTCTTTTAACGAGGTGGGTATTCCAATGGTTTTAGTATCTTTGCGAGTCTTTCCATCTTTAGTATCAAAAGCTTCTTTGATATCAGACACCTCAATTTCTCTAAAGAGGTCCAATGTCAAAGTGTCGTGTTCGCCGTCATCAAATCTCTCAATTCCAAAATACTCTTTTACTCCACAATAATTGTCAGGCGTGGGCAAGCAAATAATGAAATGCGATGGGAATAAGTCTTTAATTGAATCTTCATATTGCTTATCATCCATGGTCGGGATAAAGATATTAGCAAAAGGGGTTGCTGTATAACCGATATATGTTGATCTAGCACATAATCCAAGAAGCGAACGAATCAATCTATTAGTTGCCGTGGCTTCTTCAATTTCAGCTGCTTTTTTGGTGTTAACCGAAGCCTGATCAGCTTCGTCATCAATTATGAGAGTTGGGACATGCAATTTTTGGTCATTTGAATCCTTTAAAACTGGATTTGATTCAATGAAAGAAATTAGTGATTTAAGGACAGAAGAGTTTTTTTTCGCAATTACCATAATAGGGGCACAATCAGGCCCCAATGGAAATGTTTGAATCATTTTTTTAAGATCACCAGCAACATTTGACTGTGTAAGGCAGTTAATGGTCTTTTGATTTCTTTCAATTTTGCCCACTCCAATAGGAGCTCCTCGTTGGTTGTTCGGCTTTGTTTCGTAGCCAAGAACTTCCTTGTCTAATCTCTTTTGGGTTTGAGACCTTAAATCATTTGTCAAACCAGCTAATACAATTATAAGTTTATAACCGACATCAAGGGCTTTGTTTATCAAAGCAGTGTAGTTTGCAGTCTTTCCGGATTGAATATCCCCAACGACAAGTCCTTTAATAGAAAAATCGTGATTTGAGAATGGATTTCCGCAGTGGTCCAAAATATTGTCAGATGTCATTCCAATATTTTTGACTGACTTTACTGACCAATCCTTTTCTTTCAAAAGAAAATCTATGTAACGGTCATTATAAAACCATGCTACCTTACTTCTAACACTATCAATCCATGGATGAAAATCATAATCAAAAACAATTACAGTGTTATCCATCGCAACTATCATTTCATTAATACATTCTTTTATGAATTCGACAAAATCATCAAGAGGATAACCATAACTCTTTAGGTCCCATTTGATAAAATTCATCATTTCATCGTATTTTTGATTTAATGGCATTTCTAAATTGTGGTCAATTTTATGTTTATAGAATCGATTGAGTTCACTTTTAATAAACCTTTTTCTTTCCTCTTTTTCTAGAATCTCTTCGTTAGTCATCTTTTTTACCCTCCATAAATTCGTAGAGCAAAACTCTATATTTGTCTTCACAATATGGGCTTATTTTTTGAAATTGTTCAAGAATTTCCTTATTAGTTAAATTATCTTTTCGAAATTCGTTATATTTAAGTTCCAACATTTCATAAATTTCATCAGGGGAATAATCATCGTCTAAACCATGGTAGTTTTCAAAATCTCCAATTGGAATTGATTTTGATATTAAATTAAAAAGCATATTTCGCTGACTTTTTGAGAGGTTCAAACAAATCGATTTTATTACAGGGTGTTCTTCATTTATATAGGCCTTTACTCCCAAATCAGTATGAGCAACTATCCACGGTTTTACTATAATATCCTTGTTTTTTCGGTATGGCCTTGGTTTCTTTTTGTACTCAAAATTATTAACAGATTTTTTCCTAATCTCCTTAGCTATTGGTCTTAGAATGTTTGCTAGCTCCTGAGGAATTAACAAAGAGTTTTTTATAAAGTTAATTGATAAGTACGTATCTAGAGTGTTGTCAAAATAGATGCCAATTCTTGCATAATTTGACTTGGGGTCAATGTTCAATCCTTCCAAACCGAGCCATCCACCACAAGAAATAAGCCTGTTTCCCCTATAAACATAGAATCCTTGCAACTCTTGTAAATTCTTATCAAATCCATATTCGTAGTCTTTTTCTTCTGGTGTCAGGTGTTCGACCACAGGAAGAACATAGCCTTCAACGATTATTTTACCACCTCCAACAGAATACGTTTCTTTGAATACGGCGTGAGTATTATCATTTGAACGAAAGAAGGGATCCCATCCTTCTATTAAAGAACCATTAACAGTAATTTTTACTCCTTCATTCTTAATGAAATGATAAAACACTTTCGATAAGTGGTGCTCTACTCTACTAATATATGAGAGCACTGCGTTTTCGTTGACCAACAAATTCTCGTTGGTAACTTCGTCTTTTTCGAGTTTTAAATTTTCCCAAACAACAATCGTTCCGCTTTTAGTAGATATTGTAAAATCGTTTCTATTTTTTACTCTAAAAATTCTCCACTCATTGTTTTTTCTTAAATAATCAAAGTCCATTGCGATGGATGATTGTTTCGAGCCAGCAGTTTTAGATGTTAGAAAGAGATGGTTACAAAACGAAGAGGAGGCGGAATTGAGTCCAATGCTGTATCTTCCTATATCAAGAATATCTCTTTTTTCACTTGAGCTTTTGTGCGCATAAATAATAGCGTCATGAAGTTTTGCTTCGTCCATTCCATATCCATCATCACTGATAATAATTCTTGAATCAATGCCATCAATATCAAAAACAATGCTGATGTTTTTTGCTGCCGCCGTAATGGAATTATCAATGATGTCAGAAATAGCGGCCTCTAACGAATATCCAGAAGATGACAAAACATCAACAATGTTTGTTGAAGGGTTAGCAATAAAACTATCAATAATGGTATCTTTTTTGCGCATAAAGATTAAATTTTATTGTATCAAGTAAATAGATAAAAATGAATGGTATTTTCAGGTTTTTTCTTCGGAAAACAAAAAATGATAATGCAAAATGTAGATTAATTTCAAAAAGCGAACAATGTCTAGAAGAGTAAAGGGAATGATGTGGATAAGTCCAATTCCCTTAATTAGTGCAGAAACACTATGTTTTATTCACAAACGAAAGTGACTTTTAATTTAGAAATATTTTTGTCAGAACAAACCAATCATTACAATCGCCGCGATGGTTATACCAATTCCGATAAATAACCGAGGGGTTGGTTTTTCTTTGAAAAGAAAAGCCGCTACTATGACATTGATAATCAAACCACCACCATTCTTGACTAGGAATAGGATTGTGGTTGGAATGATTGATGCTGGAATTAATAAATATGAGTAAGCATAAGTCATGACAGCAGCAATCGCAACATAGATAAACTCTTTCCAGAATATTGACTTTTGATATTTGACTGATTCCTTTTTAAATGTAAAAGCGTAGAAAATAGCAAAGGTCAATAATGAAAATAGAACGGAATAAAAGGTAAATCCGTTCGCACTTACTAAGGATGCACCACTCGCTGAGTCAACTTGGAAAACCTTACGTCCAAAGTCAGACACACCAGTGGCGATAATATAAACGATGTATATCGCTATTAAAGCGAAGGTGATTTTTTTGTTGATCTGGTTGTTATAAGTGACAATTAGAAAACAGCCACCGATGACAACAAGGTAACCAATGATATCAACCACCGAGATGGATTCTTGATAAAAGACATAGGATAACAAGATTGGAATGATTGAACTAACGACAATCATCACATCGCTAATGACATAAGCGCCTTTTCGTTGTGAGAAGGCCCACATCATAATATTTAAAGCAAATCCGAAACCAGTTATGGCAGCGACGATTAATGTTTTCCAATCGATGATAAAACCTTTCGGTCCATCAAAGATAAGAACAAGAGCCGCTCCAATGACTACACATATAACCATTCTCACGCCATGAAAAAAGGACACATCGTTCACCGTGTTGGTGGCGATGGAAACCTTTTTCCCAACGATTGATTTTAAAGTGCTAGCGACTAGGGAAAGACCTAGAAATATCGATGCAGCAAACATTAGGAGATCATTCCTTCATTGTCTTGAATAACGTCTGCTAGAATTGCTCCGAAGCCTTCTTCATCAAAGTAATTACCTTTGTTGTTTTTTTCTTCGGTTTGTTCTTCTATTACATTATCTTCATTAAATTGTAAATTTGACATATAAGCGTCCTCCTCTCAATATTGCGTATGATCATCGATTTAAAATCGATTACTAATTACTTTTCCCGGGTTTTCTTAATCCCGGATTGCATATTCTACTCCATCGGAGTGAATAATAGTTGTAATATGCGTTTTAAAAATTAAGCGAGAAAAAAGCCGGTTTTAAATCCGGCTTAAATGCCATAAAAATATCTAGTTCATATCTTTGTGTGTATCTATTTAGTCATTAAGAATACATCATTGGTACGTTTAGAGTTGAGAAAATATTATTCATGCAAACATTTGCAAAAGGGTATCATATTATTTTTGCAATGCTTTTTTCAATCGATAATATTTGTCAATACTAATTTCTAATTTGCTAGCGGCTTCCTTGGCGCTTATTTCGCCTCTATTGACACGTTCTAAAAACTCAAGAAATACCATCTTATCAACTTGAATGGCTTTTCGTCCTTTATATTTTTTTGCTTTGACTGACTTTTCAATACCTTCTTTTTGCTTAGCTTTGTTGACAGCAAGTGACTTCAAATAGAGACACAACAAAACATTAAAAATATCTTTTCTATTGTGATCATCTATTTTAATTCCACTGAAATAAACACTATTACCCATGCTTAAGTTGCTCAAGACGAATTTCATGATCCCTTGGACATTATTTTTTTTAGATATTTCCTCGGCATTGATTATTTTATTCTCTTCGTAAGGAATGACATATAAATCATCTCCTGAGTATTTTTTATCAGTCCTAATCAAGTATTCTATTGGATCAATAAAATCTAGGCTCACTTTTGCAAGTAAATCAAAAAGATCCTCTCTCTTTTCGCTTGGAACTCTTTCCGAAATAAAAGTTGGGGTAATATTCTCGCGTATGTACTCTCTTTCATTTAAAGCTAGATTCAAACCAGGAATACCTTGGAATTCTTTGTCATTTAAAAGAGAAATGACACTGTAATTTGGAATAAAGGTATATTTGAATGTCCCGTCTCTATTTAAAAAATAATTCAAAACGCATACTCTGAATTGAAATCCACTTTGATTAACACAAATAATACCTGTTCTTTTAAAACTATCCATTATTTTTTCCTCTTAATTTTAAATAGGAAAACTCAATAATTTTTTTAAATCTTTGTTCTATCATTGATCGATAAAATTTCTTGTGTAATTCACTTAATGATTCAATATTATTGATCAAATCAAATATTTCAGAAAGATTGATTCGTGGATAGATTTTTAGTAACGCTCTGTTGCATTCTTCAAACTCTAAAGATGAAATGACTTCAAAATATGAGCTTTTGTTTCCACGCAATTTGATTTGCGAGGTTGGAAACTTATACACTCTTTTATTAATTTCCTCTTCGTTATGGATAATGAATGCCATTTCGTTTTCATCTATCATTTGTGGAAACAAACAAGACCCATTATCGAAAACAGGAGCAAGTTTATATTTGTTGTTCTTTTTTAAGAAGCCCCAATTTGCGCCATGCCTATCAAAGTTGCCAAGCAATGCATCAACAATAAATATTTCGAAAAAGGAAGCGATGGTTTCTTCTACATTAGTTAGTTTCTTATTGCTTTCCAATAACTCCACTATATCCTCATAAGTGTATTGGTACCTCTCCTTGTCTTCTTCAATAGTTGATTCTCCAACATCATTGAATGGGACAAATTGGTATCCATTAATAACAAAGTCTTTACACGCCACAACATTTTGGCCCTTATAGATGCCTAGGAATGTGCGATGTACATCAAAACCTAACAGTTCAAAAATATGACTCCCAAGATATTCAGAAATATGGTTAAACCGCAAACCAAAGGGAGTATTTTTTTGAAATTTAAGCATGTATGGAAAATCATCGATTAAGATACCTATCTTTTTTTCTGATCCGCCATAATGGCGATTGCTTAATGGATAATTTGAAAAATCGTTATTCATTTTTTGTCTTGTAAATTCATCATATCAGTACAATAATCACATTGCAATAGGGTATCATTTTATTTTTGCAACTATTTTATTTATTACGACTGATAGATATCCTCGGCGGTAATGATATTGTCCAAACCATATGCTATTACATAATAATATGGATCAATAGAGAACCATTTCTTGTAGTCACCAATATTGTAGATATATTGCATTTCTTCTTGCGAATCTGGTTCGCCTAGCAAATCTGATACTGCATTAATATTTTTACCCACTAAGTCATATTGTTGGCGAAAAGAATCAATTAGACGTGCTCGCTCTTTTATATCAGCTTCCTCCCATTTAGTGGGTGTGAAGGTATAGGTAACATTGTAGTTGTGTCGATCAATAAGGCGAAATGTCGCTAATGAGGCTAACGGAATAACAACCACCGCAATAGTAAGCAAAGATAAATTCAAGATTGAAATTTTTGCCGATTTTTTAATTTGAACAAAACCAATCGTGAAGAGAATAACCAGTGGGACTATAAGAAATAGACCAAGATAGATTGAAATAAAAACAGAAATAAAATTATCTGTCCATAGAGAATTAGATAATGCAATGCCAACAAAAATCAAATATCCAAGATAGAGAACAATTCCTATTGAAAAAAGGATAACTCCTAATTTAAGTTTTTTATTCATAGTTTTTATTATATTCTTTTTGCTTCATATTTTGGCTTTTTCATAAAGTAACATGTTTTAATTTTTGCACCATTAATGTCGGATTATACTTTTTATCTTTGTGTGTAAACTCCGCGATCAATCGTAAAGACCCATTTATCACCCACTAATTCAAGGGTGGCGTTTTTGATAACTAGATTGTCGTGTTCATCCTGATGATGATAAATCATCGTGATTAAAGAATCGCTCATACTAGTAACACGTAAGCCCTCATATACTTGATAGGTATATCCAGAAATAGTCGTGACGTTATACATGAAACGACCATACTCATCGATAATAATCTTTTCTTCTTGTTCGTTATAGTATTCTCCCAAGCAAGAGAATCCTTGCCAAAGAGCGCTTGATCGACTGTAGGTAGTTTCTCCAAGAGTTAAAGTTCCATTGAAAATCAATTCCTCTACTGATTCATCGTCGTAATGCACTAAAAGGGTCACTGAAGAAAGATTCTTTGTGCCACCCACTATTTCCGTCCAACCTTGTTTTACAAGTTCATAATCTTGATATTCATTGAACCAATAGGAATGCCCGGTATCAATGCGATTAACATCCCAAGATCCGACAATCTCAAAGTAATCTTTGAGCCCACCAAATCTGCCACCAATGTCAATCATATATTTGGTTACCATAGTGGCAAAATAGGTCACACTTTCTTCAATGGGAGTGTCGAGATATGCCGGAATATTATATGAAGTAATTGTATTATCCGTAATGTAAAAAGGATTAAGTGTTTCTCCTTTATGAACCACGAATTCAACAAGTTTACTTGGAGTATTAAGCGAGACTAAACACTGTAAACCACCGACAAAATGATCAAGACTAATCCATACTGAGTGATCTTCGAGATTAAGAATATCGATAACATCGGTGTTGGAGTGGTAAGCGAGAATTGAACCATCACTAACACGAATATAGTAGGTGTTATTGCCCATATCCTGAACAGTATATGGCCGACCATAAACTTCATCTTCATAGATAGTGAATCGCACTAATCCAGTATCATCAAACCATTTGCCGAGATAAGGTTTTTTGCTATCCACCACTGGTTTAAAACCAACATACAACTTGGTGTCTATTAAAAACTCCATTTCATGAGTTACCTTTTCTCCAAGGCTGGAAGTGAGATAAACACCACCATAACGATTAGTTAAATACTCTAATGTCGCGGAAGGGATGTGACCATTGAGGGCAACATATTCCACTGCCTTATCATAATCTTGGAGTAAATCCCCATCTACAGTGATCATCGCATCAAGACGATTGATTCTAAAACATGGTAAATCAGGATCACCAGCGATGCCTGAGACTAGTAAAGTTCTTTCGCTTGGGATATAGGTCATTGTCTGACTACCTCCCAAACTACCTCTCATTTGGATCTCTCCATTCACCACTTCTTTAATTATTTCTCCCCCAATGAGTATTTCGGAATAATGAGAAGTGACAATATTATCTTCAATTTCAAGAGCGAATATGGTTGGCTCGCCTCCCGCTGTTAGAGGCTCTTTATAGGCGTATCGACCAGATAAATCAGCTTCAGCAATATCCTGAACATCAACTGAATAAGTTAAGAAAAATGAAGGATTGCTAATGAGGGTTACTTTAATTTCGTAAGTTCCAACAATAGAAGGATTAAATAGAGAGTTATCAAACTCATATTCAGTTATTTTTGCTTCTCTATCAACGCCACTTTCGCATTCTTTAATAAGAGTGATGTCGCTCGGAATTATCGTTTCTCCAACATAATATGTGTCGCGATAGTCTTCTAGACTAATTGATAACACTTCATCGTCTATCACTTCTACATCAAAGGATGTTTTAACACTTTTGTTACTATTTAGAAATATCGATATTGGATATGTTCCTTCCACTCCATCTTTAAATTGGGATGAGTCGACAGTATACAAAGAAGGATCAAGTATTTCATTGTCTCCGATGCTTTTCTCTTTCGCCACTTCAAATCCACTGCTAATGAAAGAGCAATTCTTTTCGTAAGTTGTAACAATATCATCATTATTTAAAATTCGTAGTCCTGTATCGTGTGGGACAAGAACTACGGTAAGAGGAATAATGATCGCCACCGCCATCACAACACCCACAATAGAAAATGGTAAGGCGGTTCTTAGTTGAGACGAGCGGTTCTTGATATTTGATTTAGCAGCATTAGCAAAATCAATGTTGTTTGCTATTTCATCAAAGGAGAAATTAATATCATTTCTTTCTTTTAAAACCTTATCTAAATTATTCTTTGCCATATGCCATCCCCTTACTAGATTTTCTAAATCTTTTTATTGCCCGGAAATAGATTACATTCGCATTGTTAGAAGAAATGTTTTTTCTTTGGCCAATTTCTTTAAACGAATATCCTTCCACAGCGTGTAGCAAAATAATCTCCACTTCATCTTTTGATAAGACATCGTTCAGATCATTTACTAATGAGGAATAAAATGGTGCGCTTAGGCGTGCTTCTTGACTCGCTATTTCGTCACAGTTGTCAATATAGACAAGGCGTTTTTCTTTATTCAAGTAGTTGAGAGCGGAATTCTTCGCCATTTGGCAAAGATAACTTTTCAAGTTCCCAGTTACTTTTAAAGAATGATTGAAGAACGAGACAAAGACATCATTGGTAATTTCTTTAATGGTGTCATTATTGCTCACATACTTCGCTACACAAAAAGAGACTAGCTTAACGTATTCGTTATAAATAACTTCGTACGCTTGCTTAATCTTTACTTCATTTTTGCTCGCTAAAGCTGTGTTCAATAAATGTTCGTAATACACGACTAAGTCCAGATTGTTCCTATATAAGAAGACAAAACAATCATAATGAATCTTACAAAGAAATGAAATTTTTTATTTCTATTCTAGAGATGACTTATGTGAAACATTTTTGCATTATTTGTTTCACATGACACAATTGCCACTCAAAGCACAACCGAAAAAAATTATTAAAAAGAAGTTCAGGGTCCGAAACTTAATTCAGCTCATTACGTGAACTTCAACGCTATAATAACACAACACATTTTATTTGAAAATTTTTATTAAGAATTGATTGGAAACATATCAAGGACATAATCCCTATTGCGTGCTTCCAGGACATAATTGATTATTGTCTAGTCAAAAATTAGTTATTGATTGATTTGCAAACGAAATATTCGACGTGGCTCGACTTCGGATGCGTGTGTTGAGGTGACATATTGGGGAACAGATTATCTCAAACAGAAAGACATTGCACAAATTCATGGCGATGCCAAAATTCGTATGGGGATAGAACTATATAAGATGAGCTACAAGGTTGTGTTTATCTAGACTTAATGTATTTAGTAGCATGCCCGGAACCAATTTTTTGAATTTTTCCTTCCTTAACTAATTTACCAAGCACGGCCTCTATAGTAACAACCGACGCGTCAGGAACAAGAGATGCAATGTCGGCTTTTGAAAGCGGAATAAAAGAAGACATAACCGCCGCAGTTATCCTTTCTTGTTTCTTAGCTTTTTGCGTATCTATCGTAATGAATCTTTTATCCAATTCTTTGTAACACATAAATAATGTTGAGAGAAAATTTCTCATGAACGGAAGATAAGAATTTCTGTTTTCATGCCAGCCTGTTGAAGATGCTTTCAGCGCTTCATAGTATTCGCCTTTATTTTGATTGATCTGTTCTTCAAAAGAGATATAGCGTCCAACATCATAACCGGATTTATAAAGCAAAAGAAGAGTAAGCAGTCTAGACATTCTTCCATTGCCATCAGAGAAAGGATGAATGCATAAGAAATCTAGAATAACACAAGGAATAAGAAGAATTGAATTAATTGAATAATCGTTTCTTGCATCAATGTAAGCTAGATAGAGTTGTTCCATGGCAAATGGTGTGTCTTTTGCTGAAGTAGGCTCCCACCTAATTTTTCTAGTTCCATCAGAATATTGCTCAACAATGGCGTTATCGCTTTCCTTAAATTCTCCACCACGCTTATTAGTAAGGCTGACCATCAGGCCATGAAGGTCTTTAATATCATTTATTCTGAAATCTAACTCACTTGTACGTGTATGAACTTCATTTAAAGCCAACTTATAACCCGCTATTTCTCTTTCATCATGGTTTAGAGGTTCGCTTCCTTTATTCACAATTGCTTTTATTCTTTCATCAGAAGCCACAATCCCTTCGATTGCGTTACTACCTTTAATTGATTGGACGATAGCAATCTCGTGCATTTTTGTGAAGACATCTGGATATTGAAGTTTTTGCCATTCGGCATGAGCTTTTAGTTCACCAAGAGCGCCACTATAAGTAGTAAACTCACTTGGTAATTCATAGTTTTTTAGGAATGAATAATCAAATCTTTTCATATAATCCTCCTGCATAATTTTTCATCTTTTATATGCACTAGTATATCATCGTTTATTCTGCTCGTGCATTATTTTTTTGACTTTTTATGCATGAAGAAAATATATTGTATCGAAATCTAACAAAAATCATTATAGAGTTGGAAACATATCAAAAACCTGTCGATTATACGAAACATCAATTTTATCTAAACTTTAAGTTACTATTATAGCGATAAACAAACAACCGTCTCGACATGCGAGGACAAGCTCAATTATCCAAATCGCATGTTAAATAAACATGTAAAGGGAAGAAACAAACGTATTAAAAATTAAAATCGTCTTGCTTTGATGATTCAAATAAACCATTTTCACCAAGCAGTTTTGGGTTGTCAGAATTTGGT
>JAEZUH010000106.1 GCA_023443485.1 Bacillota bacterium
AATCAAACCGATACTTTCATTCTCGGTTTTCTTGATCCCACAAAGAAAGAAGTCGCGAGTTACTCGGTTGGTATGAAAGGAATTGATGTCATTATCGGCATCATTACCGCTCTTTCAACTGTGTTTATTCCTCGCAGTGCTTTCTATTATCAAAAAGAAGATAAGCGCTTTTTCAATAACTTAACCAAATATTCTTTGAATATTGCCATGTTTGTCATTTTCCCCGCGATTGCCACGATGAGCATCTTCGCTTATCCAATATGCAGTCTTATTTCGGGAACTTATGATTATGGAAACGCACTCAATGGCTATCTCAATGCGCCAGTCGTCCTCATGATTCTATCTTCTGTCATGTTGACTTACTCATTCGCCAACATAATTTATGGACAAATTCTTTTACCGATGAAAAAAGAGAAATATTATCTTATTGCTATGGGTGTGGGAACAATTGTCAATGGTGTTCTATCGGTGATACTTGGAAAGTTTGTCTTTCCTAATAGCCCTTCAATTGGCGTCGCCATCGGCACATCCATCACTGATTTAGCCATCATTATTTTCCTTATCGGAGTCTCTTGGAAATGGGTCAAAAAGGCCATTTTTAATCACAATTCAGTAAAACTTTTAATCGCTACTATCGTCGTAATTGCAGTTAGTATCGGTTTGAAATATTTAGTTGAATATCTCTGCGTTCAAAATGGTGTTTCAATTCAGAATATGTTTGTTATTGAACTAGGCGGAATCGTTTTTGTCGACGCTATCATTTATATCGTTTTGTTAAGATTGATGAAAGAGGACTTAGTCTATTCTTTTGTCAGGCATCGTAAAGACACCCTAGTTGAGGAGTAATATGGCCAATCCAAATCTTCATGAAAATAAGTTAAAAAGAGCCCTTGTCTCTCCCTTTCGTAATCTCATTAAAAAGATGAACAAAAAATGGTATGTGGCATACCAGTACCGATATATTACTCATCATAAACTCAACTTAAAAAATCCCACCCGTTACACCGAAAAGTTACAATACCTCCGTTTATTTGTTTACCCCAAAAATCCTTTAGTCATCCAATGTGCTGGGCGAGTAGGAGTGAGAGAATACATCAAGAAACGAGGATTCTGCGACAAACTGATTCCTATTTACGGAATATATGACCATTTCTCCGACATCAACTTTGACTTGCTACCCAATCAGTTTGTAATGAAGTGTTCACATGGATGTGCCTTTAATTATATTTGTAGAGACAAAAGTAAAATCAACATCACCGCTTTAGATAAAATGTTCTCCACATGGTTAGTAACTAATTATGGCGAGAAAACAGTCGAGATGCATTATTCGCCAATCAAACCACAAATTATCATCGAGCAATATCTAATTGAAGAAAATCAACCTCTTCCCATCGAATACAAAATTCATGTCTTTAATGGCAAAGCAAAATACATGTATGTTGTTACCGGTAGGGGCGAAAACATTCGCTACAATAATTACTATATCGATTGGTCTCCATTTGATGGAGCGCAATTCAATGGATGGAAAAAGACAAGTTATCCTCTAAATAAACCAAGTAACTGGAATGACATGGTTTTTATGGCGGAGACTCTATCTCAACCATTCCCCTTTGTTCGCGTTGATCTATATAACATCCATGGCAAAATATATTTTTCGGAGATGACTTTCACTCCCGCTAAAGGAACCCTTATCTTCGATGATGACAAAGCTGATTTTGAAATTGGTGAATGGCTTGATATATCAAAATATATTAATGCCAAGTAGAATTAGGAAACATTATTTCATAAAGAAGAACGGAGTGTTGAATATCTCCACCTATTAGTTCCCGGCAGGCTAAGTTTTCTTCTGATGTATCAAAGTATGGATTGCTTGCATTCGCCAAGTTGATTTCATCAATTCGTGAATTGATGTCATCGAGATATGCGTCAGTGTAAGAATATTCTATTGAGATACCCGCGCAGCGATCTAAAGAAGGGACACTGTTGCCAATCTCAAAGCCAAATAAATAATAATTACTTCTCGAAAAATTATCTGACTGATTGCAAGGGATATCATTTATTTCATAATAGACAGGAACTCGCTCATAACCATCCTCGTTTTTTAAATAGAAATTAATGGTTAAAGCAATATCAGTAAAATGAATAAGTGATCCAGTAGAGTTTCCGTGCAACCATTTGGCAATGTCAATGTTGACTTCTTGACCGCCAACTTCCACGACGCGGCGATATTCAATTGAGGTCTTAAAGCTCAATGCAAAATATGGAGTGGTAGAATTAATTTTAAATAGTTCTTTTGGAAATGTTCTTCCAAAACCATCAGAGTTAATTTGAACTCGCGCCCTTTCATAGAAGCCATTGCAAAACAATTGGCCATCGAATAATCTCGACATAAATCCATAACGGAATGAATTGTCGATATCATTAAGATCATTATTTGGACCGTAGGGAAGCTTTCCTTGCTCATTTTCGACTTCGCTGAGATCTTCTTCATAAACATAATTGCTATAATTACCTTCAACGATGCGGAAGTTGTCTTCACCATATTTGGTAAAGACATGATCAGTAGTCTTGTCTAAATAGATTGTTTCTGCTTCAGGGTTGGTGATTTTATTGTCGCTTTCCTTATAGGAAATGTTTTTATCCCAACGGGTATAATAATTATCAGAGAAATTGATAGAATTGAATGAAGCCTTATCATATAACTCATCTAAAGAATAACCGCACGCGGTCAATCCAAAAACCATTATTAAGAGAGTGCCTTTATAAAGAAATCGTTTCATTATCAACATCTCCTTTCTTATTTTCTATCGGTTTATTTTCCTCTAGAAGAGGTTGAACAGATTCAATAGCTGGAACGACATTAAGAGTTTTAAAAGAGGCGTAGGAGAATAGGAATAAAGCCACTAAAAATGGTCCAGAAAGATAAATTGGGGAAAGAGTTTTCGAGAAGATTAAAGGTGTCATGTCAAAGTTGATTAAACTATAAGAAAAGAAACAGAAGATAAGCGCGACAATCATCGCTTTGTCCTTCATGCTATCATCGCTTTTGCGGTAGTAAATCAATAATTGTCTTACACCAAGAACTATAAACGCAGCAAAGAAAAGGAAACCAAAGATTCCTGAAGTCATCAAATTATCAAAAAACCAGGAATTGGAAGCCGGAACATTATATGTTGGATAAAATCCAAATAGGTAAATAAAATCGCCAGTTCCATTGGTGGTAAGTAAAGCATTCAAAATCTTGTTATAACTATCAGAAAAGCGATTAGCGTTGAATAGTTTGTTTAAAATTTGATTGCCAGAAATGAAATCTTGAAGAGTAACAAAAATACCTGAAGCGCCTTCTTGAGCATTGATGAAAAACACAATTAATCCAAGAAGGAAGAATGAACCAAGAACGATGGAGACAATCTTTAAGACTTTGCCTTTCCAATTCAGTTTCGAAAATAGTAATACGAGTAAGACTATCACAAACATCAGAGCATCAGAAACGAGGGTGGTTTTTGACACTGTGGTCAATAAAGAGAAAAATCCAAGAAGTGAATAGCCTAAATACAACATGAAGATGGTCTTATTCTGTTTAAACTTTAGGAAGAACAAAGGGATAACTGCGGTTAATAGCAAAGAGGGGAATAATGAGAAATATTCAACTGATACTTCACTGACTGAAAAACCTAGAAGGGCAAAAGCCATCTCAGAAATAGGAACTTCGCTAATATCACCATTGTAATAAATGAATTTATTCCGATAAATCAATGTATAGAATGGGGTAAATTCCACCATTGTCGCTAATAGATTAATCAAAGTTAAAATTGCTAAAGCAGAATATATAACAAGGAGAGCTCTACTAATCGAAAAGGATTTAAGGGAGGCAACTAGATAGCCACAGGCAGCGAAACAAGTCATTCCAATAGGAATAAAGAAAGCGTTCCCACCCAAGGAAAACATCGGATCTTTAGTAAAAACGCTGAGGGCGCTCAATACGCCAAAGATAAATATTGGGAATAAAAAGAACCCAAAACTCGCTAGACCATCAGTTTTTATTTGACGGAACGTGACGAGGATGAGAAATATCAGTAAGACGAAGCTTAGAACACTAAAAAGAATATAGGATGATCCTAACGAAAAGGCGATAAAGGCAAGTACTTCTAATGTAAAAAAGACTACGACATTCGCGAAAGCAGAAAAATCTATTTTTCTTTTGTTTGCTTTTTCCTTTGCCATTTCCATATGATTTATTTTACTCAGTTATGGACGATAAATAAAGAAAAACGAGTGATTGTCACTCGTTGATTATTCGATTGTTTAAAAAGTTTAATCTTCAGGAACAAAGAAGATGTTATCGTCATCCAAAAAAGAATTAGGAAACTCTTCGGCCTGATACATGGCTTCAACAATTTGTAGTTCTTCATTTTCTACAGCATTGTCATTATTTTTAGTCCTAGGTCCTAAGTACATAAAAAGTCTCCTCCTTTTGATTATCGCAATGATTATTTGTGTCTTTGTCTTTGACGAAATTAGAGTAACACATCAACATGTTTTCTACCAACATAAAATGGTGTGACTTTTTACACTGTCCAAATTATCAAATATTATGTTTGCCAAACAACAATTAAATTGATAAGAAGGGAAATAATTATTTATTAATAATTGGTATTTAGGTAAGATATAGCCATGGACGACTTAGAAAAAACTACAAGGCTTATCGCTGATAATCTTATCTACTATCGAAAAAAGGCTGGCCTCACTCAGCTTCAATTAGCAGAACATTTTAATTATTCCGATAAATCCGTTTCCAAATGGGAGCGAGGAGAAAGTGTTCCTGACACAATAGTAATGAAAGCTTTAGCCGACTTTTATGGTATCACCATCGATGATTTTTTTCGGACTCAAAAAGTGATTACATCTCGTCAAATTACCGCTAAAAAAAGATTCTTTATTATTTTGTTATCAGTAGGTTTAGTGTGGCTCATCGCCGCTTTGACTTTTTTGATTTGTTCATTCTTCGCAAGGGACTTCGCTTATAATTGGCTCATCTTTATTTACGCATTAGTTCCCAGTTTCATTCTTCTGGTGGTCTGGACATCCATATACCATATTCGCCTTTGTCTTCTTTTTTCCATCAGTGGGCTGATATGGACCTCTGCTCTTTCTATTTTCCTATCTTTCGCTTTGATGTTTCCATTCCCAAATTCCTATTTAATATTTATAATTGGAATTCCCTTACAAATATTAGCTATCTTGTGGTACCTGCTACGCAAGACAATTAAAGAGAATAAAAAAACATTGGTTAAGTAAGCTATTTTGCTTCGAAGATCCAATGTTTTTTATTTAACTATTTGAGGCGATTTAATTAGGCTTTCTCACCATCATTAATATAGAGAATACCAAGAGTCTTTGGCCCACAATGACTGGTGATTGTTGCTCCAGCGATACTTTCATAAATCGTTTTGAAGCCTCTAGCTTGCAAAGCTTTTTTGGCTTCTTCAACCATTTCAGGAGAAGCATAAGTGTGAGTGACAAAGGCAATAGACAAATCAGGTGTATCAAATTCATCGAGTGTATCTTTGCAATAATCATGGACCACAACACTATTTCGACCGAGATATTTTTTACCTGGGATTAATTTGCCTTCTTTTAGAACTATTTGTGGTTTGATTCTCAAGAGGTGGGCTCCAAATCTTTGAAGAGCGGAGCAACGTCCACCTTTATAAAGATATTCAATCGTGTTAACGACGAAACTGGCTTGCACATGAGGAACACGAGCTTCAACTTTGGCAGCGATTTCTGAAGCTGACAATTTGCCTTCATTAATCAGCTTAATGGCATAGAGGACTAATAGACCAATACCGCTAGAAAGGGAGGCGGAATCAATGACGTAGACATTTTTCATTTCGCCAGATACTTTTTTGGCGTTGGAATATGAGGAAGAAATATGATTTCCTAAACAAATATGGATGACAGCATCATAATCTTTGAGAATGTTAGCGAAATACTCACTATAGGTGAATTCATTAATCGCACTCGTTCTTGGCAAAATATTGTGTTTTTCAACAAATTCAAAGATGTCTTGAGATGTGATTATTCCATCATGATCTGTTCTATCTCCAAGGGTGACTTCAAAGGGGATAATATTGATATGGTTTTTTTCGATTAGTTCTTTTGGTAAATCAGCGGGAGACTCGGCAGAAATGGCGATTTTCATATGTGTTTCCTTTCATTTCAGGCTCATAAAGTCATGGAACAGATTCGTCTTCACAAGCCTAATTCAATCAAATGTAATGACTTTCGTATTTTATCATTGTTAAGGACAAAAGCAAAAGATTTGGTTTTTAACGATGGCAAAAATTAAAGACTACCCTATCGGATAAAAAAACATTTCCTATAAGGAAATGCATTTTTTCGCTTGGTGGAACTGCGGGAGATCTGCCCTCCCGGTCCAACGATGACTCTTCAATAACATCTACAGTTTAGTTAATACGAATTTTTAACACGTCTTTGCGTATCAACCGACTAATACGTGCGAGATTTCCTAAATTTCATAATCGATTAACAAATCCACTATCAATTACTATCCTTTTGTTATGACACCTTACCCAAGCATGAAAGGCTAAAACCTTGGAAGGCGCTCTGTTCGACCTAAAGAGGCCGAAACCCTAATATCGGGAAGCTATTAAGCTAAGCAGAGAGATTG
>JAEZUH010000011.1 GCA_023443485.1 Bacillota bacterium
AAGAAGATTCCGCAAGAGAGGCTGAAAATTCAATACCCGGGATTAGTGTGATTCCTTTATTGATACAGCAAATTTTTGCTTCTTCGATACCAGATATTGAATCATGATCGGTCAGCGAAACAATATCCAAGTCATTACTGGCCAGTATATCAATTAGACTTGCGGGCGTGTTTACGCCGTCGCTTTTGTTGGAGTGGCAGTGGAGGTTGATGCGCATATCGAGAATGATAATAGCATTTTTTGCTTATCATGCGTTTAAAATCGTCATGAATTTACATTTCTATATACTTAACAAGCCTTATTTATTGATGTATGTTTGAGAACAATATCGTGCCTGACCAATAATAAATTGATAAAATATAAAATACTATTTATGAATCCTAGATTAAGAAAAACACCTGGTAGAACATATTATGAGTCTTCAATAGAGGATTTTGTGTCATGCAAGCATCCTCAAGATATTATTGAGTTTTTAACTGAAAGCGACGAATCTTCTGATGATTCTGAATTGCATTTTCAAAAAAACGCTTGGTCAAATCAAATTCTAATATTGCAGAAATATCTTAAAGATAAAAAAGGATATATCATCTTTGAATATGTTTTGTCTCGAGTAAATATGAGAATAGATGTCGTTCTTTTAATGGATGACATCGTCTATTCTCTAGAGTTTAAAAACAACAAAACATCATTCTTGGATGAGGACATCGATCAGGCCGGCGGTTACGGCTATGCCTTAAAGAACTTCTACGAAATTAATCGAGATAAATATGTCGTGCCGATTCTTATTGCCACTAAAGCCCCCGATATTGAATGTTCCGAAGGATCCGACTTAGGAATTGACAAACTATTTTCTTTGTTTAAAGCCAATAAAAACAAGATGGAACAATATATTGATTTAATAAGAAGTAAATATGGCTCTGAGGTAATTTATACTGAAGAAGACTTTGATAATTGGATTAGATCACCATTTAAACCCAACCCAACCATTATTCAAAGTGCTAGATCAATTTATATGAATAATCAAGTTGATGAGTTCTTTAAATTTGATGCCGGTGAGGAAAATTTAAAAATCACCAAATTAACTGTTGAATCGATAGTTAAAGAAGCAAAAGAGAATAAAAAGAAAATTATCTGCTTTGTTTCCGGAGTTCCCGGTGCAGGAAAAACTCTCGTTGGATTAGATCTAGCTGGAAAAACCAGAAACGACAAAAGTGGCGAACTTCCAGACGCGGTGTTTTTCAGTGGGAATGGGCCGTTGATTAATGTTCTTACTGAAGCCCTTGGGAGAGACGCCTTTAAAAACAATCCTCAAAAATACCCAAATAAATATCGAGCAGTTAATGATGTAAAAGCCTTTATTCAAGATTTGCATGCTTTTAAACAAGATATCGTTTCCACCAAAAAGGAAACCATCGATGAGAATGTATTAATATTTGATGAAGCTCAAAGAGTGTGGAACGAAGAACAGCTTGAGAAATGGTTTACTAAGAAAGGCGTCAACAAATCTTACTTTGGATTATCTGAGGCAGACTTGTTATTAAGCGTATTTAATGGGAAAGATTGGGGAGTAATTGTCGCTCTTGTCGGTTTGGGACAAGATATCCATACAGGCGAAAACGGGCTTGGCGTATGGTTTAAGTCATTATTAGATAAGCACAAAGAATGGGATGTTAGATTATCTAAAGAAATCTTTAATCAAAGCGCTGATAACTTGGTGGAATACGCTGATTTATTGATGAATTGTTCAAGAGTAAAAGAATATCCTGGTTTATATTTGAAAACCTGTATCAGAACCCCTAGAGCCAAGAATCTCTCTGAATTTTCAGAAGCTTTATTACATAATGATCCAGAGAAAGCCAAACAAGCATTAGCAAAATTTGATAATTACCCCATTTGTATTACTAGAGATTTGAGGCTGGCTGAGCAATTTGTTTCTAGCAATTCTTCTCGGAAAGAGAGATTTGGGAAACTATGCAGCAGCAACAGCAAAATATTGGGAAGACTTAGCCGTTTCTTCGATAATATTGATAATTGGCACTTTGCAAATTGGATGCTCGATGAATCCGGAAAAGATTCATCTAATTCTTTAGCTTTTGCGGCATCAGAATTTAATATTCAAGGTTTAGAAATTGATTGGTCCTTATTAGGATGGGATATGGATATGTATTATTCAAATGGAGATTGGCATCAACAAAAAATGCTCACTCCTAAAAGATTTGTAGAAAGCACTGAGATCCAAAAGAAGCACATTTTGAATACTTACCGCGTCCTTTTAACCAGAGCGAGAAAAGGAATAGTCATTTATATTCCTAGAACCAATGAATATGAAGACGTCTATGGCATAAATAAATTCTATGACTCTACATATGAATACTTGAAATCTTGTGGAATAAAAGACATCGACGGAGCAAACAACACGTTCACCAAAATTGTCGGTGCTGTTAAGCTGCCATTCTAGCAGGAAAAGCAAGAATTGCAACGCCGCAACAAACTCACAACTTTCGTGTAATTTTGCATAGTGCACATACTATATAAACGATATAAAAAAGCCAACCGGTTGAATTGGCTTTTGTTTTTATTTGATGATTAAATTTTCATCGCCACATCCCACGCTCTCCAAATGACCGTGCGGAGATTTCCGACGCTCACGCAGTCACCGACAAGGTGGATGTTTTTGCCTTTAGCAACTAAAGGCGCAGGATTGTAGCCAACCGATACTAGGACATTATCGGCCTTGATCTCAAAGGACTTTCCGTCTTTATCAATCGCCACTATGCCGTCGTCTTTGACTTCCGCCAGTTTGGTTTCGAGATAAACCGGAACATTGTGTAGGGCAAAGTATTCTCTTAAGAACGAACTATTAGCTAGGCAGACGCCCTTAACGGCAATTAAGTCGTTTTTCATTTCGACGATAATCGGTTTCTTGCCTTTGAGATGTAAGTCATAGGCGACTTCGCAGCCGGTTAGGCCTCCGCCGATGACGATAACCGTCTCGCCGACTTTCTTTTCGCCGGTCAGGTATTCTTTGACTTCACTCGTCTTTTCAAAACCTTTTACCGGTATCCGCTTTGGCTTTGAACCCGTCGCGATGATATATTCCTCGGCAGGAATCGAACTCAAATCCTTGACCTCGGCATTATATTTAACCTCGATGCCTAAGTCTTTAATCTCTTTTTGATACCAGTGGACTAAAGCCTTTTCTTTATCCTTGAACGAAGGATTGGAAGCATAGACAAAGACGCCGCCTAAGACATCGCTCTTTTCGTAGATAGTCACTCTATGGCCTCTTAGATGAGCGACGCGTGCGGCTTCCATGCCGCCGATACCGCCACCGATGACGGCGACGTTCTTAACCTTCTTAGCTTTGCTAATATGATACTTGCTTGATTGCATCGTCTCGGCGTTAATCGCGCAGCGCGACATATGGATTGTGTCATGCAAGTCCTGATCGTTAGCGACACCTTTATAATGGGCCATATTAAAGCAGCCGTTATGGCAGGTGATGCACGGACGAATCTTATCTTCCTTGCCTTCCATCAACTTGGTGACCCATTCGGCATCCGCTA
>JAEZUH010000088.1 GCA_023443485.1 Bacillota bacterium
TGATTCTTCAATACCTTAAGGTAGGCAAATGGAAAGACTATCTATACGGGGAACATGTTTATATTATTTTGAGTCTCGTTGCGAAAACAATTCTCGCTTGGTTGGTCTTGTTTGGCGCTATGCAACCATAATTTTTGTACAAAATAGTATTTTTAATGCATACCATCTAATTCTTTGCTAAATTAATAATTAGAAGTATAAAATCATAAAAGGAGGAAATTTATATGATTAATGAATTTGGGTTGAGCTATGTTGTTCATCTTCTTCTATTCATCTTTCTCGGCGGACTTTGGGGTGGCATCATCCGCATTGTTCGTGGGAAAACACTAATTGGAGTTCTTTATATCCTAACTGGTGGTTTCTTCTTAGTTGGTTGGATCATCGACTTAGTCAGCATGATCACCAAAAAGAACCTATCCACTCTTTTCTAAGGATTTTATTCGTTGAAAGCACATGGCCACATGTGCTTTTTTTAATGTTAGAAGCAATTAGACATTTTATTAAGCGTTAATACCCATAAAATGTTATATACAGGGTATATTAATTAAAAGGTGAAAATTATGAACATTTATCAAATTGCCGTTGAAGATGTCCAGGGTAAAGCGGTTGTTTTAGAGAAATACCGAAACAAAGTGCTTTTAATAGTAAACACAGCTACCAAGTGTATTTTTACTCCTCAATACGAACTTTTACAAAAGATTTACGACACTTATAAGGAAAGAGGTTTTGAAATATTAGATTTTCCATGCAATCAATTCATGCATCAAGCTCCTGGCAGCGAAGAAGAAATCAAAAAGTTTTGCAGTGAGAAATATTCTACGACCTTTGATCGATTTGCGAAAATCAATGTCAATGGCCCAGATGAGAATCTCCTATATACATATTTAAAAAGAATTAAAGGCGGTCTCTTCACTTCTAAAATCAAATGGAATTTCACTAAATTTCTCGTCGATCGTCAAGGTAATGTCATCAAAAGGTTTGGCCCGAATGTTGAACCGACAAAGATTGCTAAATACATTGAAAAATTACTTTAGAAATTATGAAAGGATTAAAAGAGTAACCTTATGTTTCTTGCTTGGAAAGAGATTAAACACTCGAAAGCCAAATTTGGCTTAATCATATCGGTCGTGGTTCTCGTTAGTTACCTCGTCTATTTTCTAACTTCTCTAGCCTATGGATTAGCCTCTTCTTACACGAACGGAATCACCAAGTGGAAGGCCGATGAAATTGTCTTAACTGTTGACTCTAATAACAATGTCATGATGTCCTTTATGGATATTGATGATTACAACTCTATAGATGTTTCTGAAGGCGAAAAGGCCAAGCTTGGTTTATCCCCCGCCGTCATCAAAAACGCTGATATTACTATCACTGATGATACTAGAGAAGAAATCTATGTCTTTGGTATTGATGATGACTCTTTTATCGCTCCAAAAGAAATACCTCATTCCGGATTGCTCGATGGCATGATTGTCGCGGATAGCGGTCTCAAAGAATTAGGCTATCAAATTGGCGATGAAATATTGGTGGCTGGAACCTCTCTTACCTGGACAATCGTGGCTTTTACCGATCGAGCCACTTATCAAACTGCCCCCATTTTGTACGCTAATTTAAATACTTGGAAAGAGCTCCGTTATTCTTCGATTCCCTTTGAAGTTTTTAGCGCAGTGGTGGTGAAAGGTTCTGTCTCAACAAGCGCGGAAACACTGCAAATCTACTCTATTTCGCAGTTTATTAATAATTTACCGGGCTATAACGCCCAAGTGGCAACCTTCAGTATTATGATTGGTTTTCTCATCGTTATCGTCGCTTTTGTCCTCGGCATATTTATCTATGTTTTAACCATTCAAAAGACAAGCATGTTTGGAGTGATGAAAGCCCAAGGCATCTCTAATCTGTTTATTGGCAATTCTGTGGTCTCGCAGACCATTATTATCACTGGGATTGGAATTGTTATCGGATTGGCTTTGACTTTGATTTCCGGATTCTACCTTGGGGGTTTTGTTCCCTTCGCAATCAATCCATTATTTTATGTTGGAATTACATTAGCCTTCTTCTTGTTTTCCATTTTAGGAGGCTTATTCTCAGTAAAAGCGGTTCTCAAGATTGATCCGCTTCGAGCGATAGGTTAGGAGGATTGTTTATGTCTAAATTAATAGAGATGATCAATATCACAAAAGACTTCATTCAAGGGGATGATGTTATCCACGCTTTAAAGGAAACCAACTTCTCGGCAGAAGAAGGTGAGCTAATCGCCATCATTGGTCCCTCAGGCTCCGGAAAGTCAACTTTCCTTACCATTCTCGGCGGTCTGCAAACACCAACTACTGGTCAAGTTTTAATCGATGGGAAACCATTTAGTAAACTGACTATTAAAGAACGCTCCAAAGTCCGCTTTGATAAAATAGGTTTCATCTTACAAGCTGCGAACTTAATTCCCTTTCTATCGATTAATGATCAAATGTATCTTCATGATCGAATTCAGAGATGCAAACCAAATCACGAAAGATTGAGCGAACTATACACGAAATTGGATATTAAAAAATTGCAGAAAAAGTTCCCTAATGAATTATCAGGAGGAGAAAGACAAAGAGTGGCTATTGCTAAAGCTTTATATCACGACCCCGTTGTTATCTTAGCTGATGAACCAACCGCCGCTTTGGACACAACAAGAGCTTTTGAAGTTATTAAACTCCTCGCTAAACAAACCAAAGAACAAAAGAAGGCGACCATCATGGTCACTCACGATGAACGCCTAACTGATTATTGTGATAAAGTTTACATCATTGTCGATGGTGTGATGAGTCGAAAGAAGTAATTTTGTTAAAAAAGACATCCATAGAATTGAATGTCTTTTCATTATAGGAATGTATTAAACCGAAGTAGTAGGTGGATTGATGAGATTGCCTTTATTTTTTGGAACAAGAAGAGCCTTGTAAGTAAGATCCATCAAAATAGCCCCTAAAGGCGCGAATACTAGAATTGATAAAACTGATATATTTAATACTTCTGTAGCATATTCTGGCACGATGCCATTCATGCCAATAAGTGTTCCTCCAATAGCGGCTTGAACGGTGGCCTTGGGTATCTCGGATATTGCGACAAACAGTTTCTCTTTGAAAGTCAGAGGAGTCTTGATTAGGCAGAGGAATGTGCTTCCTAAACGGAAAGCCATCGCAATTAAGAGGACAGCGATATAAAGCCAAGCAGAATTCCCCAAGGAATCAAGGTTCACGGAAGTGCCAACGAAAACAAACAAGAACATTTCAGAGAAGACCCATATCTTATCAAATTTGGTCGTCAATCGATGAGCGACAGCTGGACGTCGAGCGAAGACAACAATACCCATGGAAATTACTCCTAAGAAGCTCGATAGAGATACTGGTGTGGGATCGAGGACTCCCTCAATATAGAGGAGAAGGACAGATAGTCCAATTAAAATAATTATTTTATAAGTGTCACGAATGTGGATTTTTTTAAAGAGGAAAGAGCAGAGGAAACCAAGAATAATTCCTGCGCCAACTCCAAATATTAAACTAGTGGGAATCTTAATTAAAGTCATGGGATCAAAATTAGTTCCTGATCCGTGGGCTAACATGTTGACAAGAGCCATAAAAATGACGATGCAGTAGACATCATCCGCGCTACTACCAGCGATAATCATTTGAGGAACGCTATTCTTTGTGCCGATATTTTTGTCAATTAAATTAGCCATTCTCACGACGACAACAGCGGGACTAACCGCTCCTAAAACCGTGCCAATGATCAGCGATTCAACTAATGTGAGACCGAGCATCAAAGGACCAACAATAGCCATGGCAATGATTTCAAAAGTGGCGGGGATAAAGCAAAGCAAAATGGCAGGGCGACCGACCCTCTTTAAATCATTAAAATTAAGGGAGAGTCCAGCTTTTAATAGAATAATGACCAAAGCAATATTGCGAATTTCACTAGAAATAGCACTTAGAGCAGGGTCCATCAATCCCAAAGATTGCATTGCGATTCCAAGAACCAAAAAACCAATGAGAGAGGGGATGCGAATCTTAGGAAAAATTATCGATATTAAAACGCCAACTAAAAATATGATACTTAGACTTACAAAAAACATATTTTGTCTCCTCCTCTAGTTGCTTATAAGTAATTTGTAGACGTCGTTAGTTTGCCTATAGCAAGCGGTTTTCTTTCGAAGGAAGATGTCATTTCCGCTAATGAATATAGCACTCTCCATGCGATAATCAAGACTTTTCTAAATCTTTTAATATAATTAATAAATTAATAAGTGTGTTTAGTAATATTATGCCGTGGATAGGTCATCTCTTTATCACTTGGTAAGCCGCAATATTGTTTGTATAATAAAGAAAGCAAGAGGAGGACTAAATATGGATAAATATGTTTGCACTGTTTGTGGATTTATCTACGATGAAAAAGAAGGGTATCCAGAAGCTGGCATTAAACCAGGAACAAGATGGGAGGACATCCCTGAAGATTTCATCTGCCCTATCTGCGGCGCAGGTAAGAGCGATTTCGTTAGACAATAAATCAATATAACCGCTTACTCTTCGATAAAATGATTAAAAAATCATCTTATCTTTTAAGCGGTTTTTTATATGCATTTTTTTATTCATCAATTTTTGTTACAATTTTTGCATGGACGAACAAATTATAACCTTAGCTAATAGAAAGAAAGCAAGTAGCGTTTCCTTGTTATTTTTCTTTTTATTTTATGGCATTATTTTTGTTTCTTGCATTGAGTTAATCATCTTTGTAGTTCTTAATTTTTCTCCTGACTATAGCTACTATTTTCTCATCATGTTGGCAATCCTATTTGGCGGAGTCGCTGGTTATCTATTATTTGATACGATTCTATATATAAAAAAGTTAAGAAACAACAACGGTCTTAATCAGTCTTGTTTGGAATTAAACATTGATAAACAATATGTTATGGTCTATGGCCTTTCAGGAGTATATCAAATACCTTTAAACAATATCGTCAAACTCAATGGCGATGGTTTCTTTTCTCACTCTTTATTGAGCCTCACTTATATCAACAAAAACCGTCGGAAACAATCGATTGAAATTGGAATAGTGAATCATATTTTTAAAACAAAGAAACAAATCAAATCGATATTAATCTCATACAAGAGATAGGGGATACCATTTATGGATAAAAACGATTACTTTATTAAGCTATACAATCAACTGGATAATTTGCTTGTCA
>JAEZUH010000043.1 GCA_023443485.1 Bacillota bacterium
GGCTCTCTGGACTTCATTTTCTGAAGCCGCCGTTAAATACACCACTCCAATTTCACTCGGAATGCCATTTTTATTAACAAGAGCGTATTTACAACCAGTTCGAAAGCCTGGATCAAATCCTAATACTGTTTTATCTTTCAAGGGAGGTTGGAGCAAAAGGGCTTTCAGATTCTTTTTGAAGACAATAATCGATGTCTCTTCCGCTTTCTCGAATAAGTCATTTCTAATCTCATTTTCAATAGAGGGGAGAATTAATCGTTTCAAGGAATCTTCGATGGCAAAAAGAATTTCTTCTTTGAAAGCATTGTTTTGAATGTAATCGCTTTCAATCCTTGCTTTGATTGGTTCTAGTTCATAATCAAGCGTCACTTTTAGACATTTGAGATTTTCACCGCGATTAATTGCGAGGATACGATGGGGAGGAATAGACGATATTTTTTCTTGATAAGCGGCATATTTACCAAAGGTATCTTTCTCATCTTTGGCGATTTCTTTGCTTAAAATTACTCCTTCACGATAAATATATTTTTTAATGAAGAAGCGGTATTTTGCTTCATCACTTATCTCTTCGGCGATGATATCCTTTGCTCCAGAAAGAGCTTCTTGGACATTGTTGACTCCTTTTTCAATATTAATAAAGGATGCTAAATAGGTCTCATGGTCATTACGCTTCAAACCTCTTCTTAAATAAATCGCCAGAGGTTCAAGACCTTTTTCTTTAGCGATGCTCGCTCGTGTCTTACGTTTTGGTTTATAGGGTCGATAAATGTCTTCAAGTTCTGCCAAAGTGCTGACATTTTCAATTGTCGCTTTCAATTCGGGAGTAAGCTTATTTTGTTCTTCAATCGTGGCTAAAACGGTTTTCATCCTCTCCTCGAGGTTTCGAAGATAGGTGAGAAGATCAAACAAATCTCTTAATTCAGTATCAGATAGGTTTTTTGTCACTTCTTTACGATATCGGGCAATAAAAGGAATCGTGTCACCACTATCAATGAGTTTTATCGTCGCATCAACTTGATCGATTTGAACATTTAATTTTTCAGCAATCCGTTTTGAAATCATCATACTAATATTCTCCAGGTGGCTTATTATAACATAATAAAGGTATCTCCTCCTATATGAGAGAGAAAGTGAACGGGAATTCCGTTTCATAAAAGGTGCGATTTGATTAAAAAAGATGATAGACTGCTATTATGAAATACGCCCTTATAACAGGAGCGAAATCACTCCTCGCCCATGCCGTTGTAAATTCAATTAAGGATGATTTTTTCTTCTTTTTAGTCGATATCGACCCTTCTTTGAAGGAGATGTATGGGAATCTATCAAACGTTGAGATCATAAATGGAGATATCACAAAAGAGAGTACAGTTAATACAATCTTTGAAAGTATTAGTGAGAAAACCGACAAGCTTGATTTAGTCATCCATTTGGCAGGTATCGTTGAGCTCGGTTCATTGGTGGAAATAAACGTTAATACATTAAAGAGAATTTTTGAAATCAACCTCTTCAGCATTTATCAAATTAACCAAAAGCTTTTCCCTCTCCTTGTCAAAGCAAAAGGAAGAATAATTCATGTCAGCAGTGAATATGGTCGTTTACTCGGGCTTCCCTTTCACTCTTTCTACACGATGAGCAAACACGCATTAGAAATATATAATGATAGTCTAAGAAGAGAAGTTAAAGAATTCGGCATTAAAGTAATCAACATTAGACCAGGCGCTTTTAAGACATCAATGCAATCGAAAATCACTTCTCAGTTTGATCAGCAAGTCGAATTTACCAAACTTTTTAAAAAACGCCTCATTAAAATGCAAAATTTGATGTTGGGTGAATTGAAGCGAGCTAAGGATGCACAAAAAATTGTCCGAGTATTTAGAAAAGCGATTTATAAACCTAACCCAAGAATTGCATATAACATTGGCCAATCAACCAAAATGAAAATACTCAATGCATTACCTCCCCGAATGCAGGACTGGCTATTGAGTAAGTTCTTTTAACTATTTATATATTTTTCTAAGCTCTTTTGCTCGAGTTTTTATCTCATCATCAATGCGAAAAGAATCAGACATTTTTTGAATGCCTTTGCCGATGATGTTGTAATGAAGTGGTTTTGAAGCGATGAAGTCGAGTACGGCTTGAGGATTAAAGATCGCTAAATCAGCCAAGAGCCAAGCTTCCGCCATCTGGACATAATATTCATCATCGTCATGAAATAAGTCGAGGATCTTTTTTGTTTGAGTGGGATCTTTTTGGAATCCCGCTAAAAAAATGACATAACCCCATCTTCTAGCAAACGGAAGTGAATGATTAACATATTCTTTCGCATTGTTATAAACAAAATCAAAGGAAGGTGCTTTATTTTTTCGAATGAGTTGAGGAAGCATATCCACATGCCACCAATCATTTAAATCTTGAAAATGGTCTTCTATAAATTTAATTTGATCTTCAAATCCTTCAATCGATTTCAATGAAACATAGAAATAAATTCGAAGGATTGATCCACTTTCTTTTATGTGGTCATAAAGAGGAGTAACATCAACCCCATCTTTTAAATATTTCTCGGCGATGGCATCTACATCGGCAGTTTTCAACTTTTTGAATTTTGATAACAGTTGTTTTGTTTGTTCATAAATCATAAAAAACACCTCGCCCAATTTTAGCACCAAAAATTAAAAACTCACCAGTAATTTGGTGAGTTCAATAAATTTAGATTTTTAAATCGCCATCTTTGATCCACTTTAGTTTTCTAAAGAGCAAATCAAACGCGAAGACCAAGACAAGGGGAGCAATGATTTGCAAACCAAGAACTCCTACCCAGGCTTGCCAGCTATCGAATCCCATCGAACCAAAAGTTCCAATTTGACCGACTAAACCAGCAGTTCCCATTCCAGCGCTTGGGCCGACGCAAATTAAGCGAAGCCAACAAGTTGAAATTGGTCCTAAAATTGCCGAAGTGATGATTGTGGGAAGCCAAATGATAGGTTTTTTGACGATGTTTTTGAATTGAAGCATGCTTGTACCAATACCAATTGATATCATCATCCCAATATTGTTATCTTTTCGTGACTGAATCATAAACCCAACCATTTGTGTTGAGCAACCGACAATAGCGGCTCCACTGGCGAGTAATAGACCAGTATAATTTGGATCGCTAATGGCCATCGCGAGAGTAACACCGCTAGGCAGTGAAAGAATCATCGCAGCGATCGCGGCGCTACTAATCGGAGCGGTTAAAGCCATACCCATTAAGACCGCTACTAGAACGCCCATGACAAATGGGACAGTATTTGTGGAAATATTGATAAGCCATTGAACGCCAAAGGTAACATAGATGGCAGGATAACGAATTGTCAGAGATAAAATAAGACCAAAAATAGCCCCGAATAATGGGATTAAAATGAGGTCAACTGGGGTTTTCTTTCGAAGAATCAATTGCATGAGCAAAGCAACAGAAATAACAACAATAAAAATAGTTAAAGGATCGCCGATTTTAATCCCATCAGCAAGAGGATGATTAGCCAAAGTGACAAATTGTGTATTTAATGAGAAATAAGAAGCTAGTTGACCGACAAATCCTAAAACGATAACTTTTAAAACGTCAAATTTTAAAGCTAAGCCAATGCCGACACCAATCCCAAAACCAGTTACGACTTGCAAGACAAAAGAGAGACCAAAGCTTCCAGGAGCTGTACTTCCATTACCGAGAATGCTGAGCATAAATTCAGAGAAAGGATTGCCTGCTCCGTATTTGCCAAATAAACTCCCGATTGTTCCAAAGATTGTACCGATGATAAGAGTAGCGAAAAAGCCGTAGGCCATTCCGTTCAAACTTTTAAGGAAATAATCTCCTACTTGTTTTCGGGTAATCTTCTCTTTTTCCATGAAAATTATGATAGTTTAGTTTAGAAGAAAAATCATCACAATTTTAATTGTTGATGAAAAACGAGATATTTTTAACTATTTGAAAACCATGAATATCTAAGGATGATTTTTACTTTGTTGCGTTTGGCCAAAAGATGTAGCTTGTCATCGATAGAGAACCCATGACACATTTTTCATTAAAGATTTCTACCTTGTCTTCTTTATTTCTTGTTCCTAAAACATAAAGAAGAGGTAAATAGTGATCAGGAGTGGGAATGGCGAAATTGCTATCTTTTAAATGCTTATAATCAATTAGAGATTCATCATTTCCTTCAAGAATATATTTTTTGACGAGTGCATCAAAAGATTCAGCCCATGAGAAACCATTATTTTCGTTATACCAATCAACCATCATTAAGTTATGGACAATGTTGCCACTTCCGATAATCAATATGCCTTCTTCTCGAAGAACATTAAGAAGCTTTCCAATTTCGTAATGCTCTTGAGGAAATAATCGTCGATTAACAGATAGTTGAATGACTGGAATATTTTTATTCGGATACATCTTTGTTAGAACTGACCAAGTTCCATGGTCAATGCCCCAAGAGTTATCGATTTCTAGTTTATCTTTGAGCAAATCTAATAAACGATGGGCAAGCCATGGCGATCCTGGAGCATCGTAGTTTACTTGATATAATTCTTTTGGAAATCCGTACATATCATTAATGACTTCGGGATATTCTTTATCATTCGTATAAGTTCCATCATCATACCAATGAGCTGAAATGGCTAAAATAGCTTTCGGTTTTGGTAGAGTTTTACCCAATTTTTCCCAAAAACGTGTAGACTCGTTATCCGAAATAGCGTTCATTGGCGAGCCATGTCCGACAAAAATAACTGGCATTCTCACATGTTCCATAAGCTACCTCTTATTTCATTTTATCATTTGAAAAGATTGGGGGCGATAAAAAGCCCTAATGTTTCTAATAGATGGATTTGGGAAACTTGCTTAAAAGAGTGTAATTATTCAATTTTTAGAATTGATTCGACAACTTCATTAATGCTTAAAGATGTTGTATCGATTTTAATAGTTTTTAAGGACTCATATCGTGGAATTCTCTTTAAAGAACGTTCCACCACTCCATCATCTTTGCGTGCCCCAATTTTGATATCATTTTCTAATCTTGCCGAAATTGTTTCTGAGTTTGCGATTAAAGAAATGGGATATATTCTTAAACCTTGGATTTTAATTCTCGACACTATCTCATCTATAGTGCTTTGAAAATCCATCACCCAACCTAGGATGACATTTTGATAATCTTTTTCAAAAGCCGAAATGACCATCTCGATGATATTATTGATTACTCTCTTTTTGTTCTCTTCATTAATAATGAAAGGAATATCTTTCCAACCGAGATCACCCTCTAAATAGATTGCGTTTTTTAATCTGTCAGCAAGAGAATGACCAACAGTGGTCTTTCCTACTCCCATCGGACCACCAAGAAGATAAAGCCTTTTCATATGATTGTTTATTTTTTCGAAAATACTTTTTGTATATTCTTTAAAAGCCACAGGATTCTTTAATAATGCCCTTATGTCGGATAGCATTTTTTGTGTATATTTTGTTTCCAACCAGACTTTTAAGTATCCATTTTCTCCATATTTCTCTTGGATATGTTTATGAACATCTGGATAGATACTTTCAAAAGAATCAGCGTTTTTTGCTCGAAACAAAAGGCTTCTTTCAATAATTGTCTCCATCGTATCTGAACGATCAGCTTCCGCCACTATTTTGCCGTAGATGGATCTCGGGGAGTTCTTTGAACTCGCTCGATGATCTTCCACTGCTTCCTTCATAATCAAAAGTTGTTCTAGAGTAAAAAACTTTTTAATAAAGTTATCATCAACAAGCATTTCACCACTAATAATATGATGTCTCGCGCGTTCAACAATTAGCCCAATATCGTGGAAGGCAGCGATCGTATAGACCATGTTTAAATCAACATCATAATCTTTGGCAATTTCAAGAGATTTATCAATCACATCTTGGACATGATTTCCACTGTGAGCCATGTCTAAAAGTTTGTATTTTGGTAATACTTTAAATTCGATATATGTTTTCAGCTCATGATTAATCATTTTGTCAAATGAACATTATAACTAATGTGACATCATGTAAAGCATTTTTTCTTGGTTAAGATGGGTATCATAAAGTCATATGTCGAGTTGTTTACGACAATATAAAGATGAAAAAACGCATGCCACAATATTTCATCTTGGCCAAGCATAAAGCAGGCCGAGAAAAACTCCGACTCCAAGCGCTAAATAATAAAACCAAGATGTTCGTTTATTGGTGAGTATCCAAATGATAAGACCACATGCTAGTGCTACTAATAGGATGGCCAACCATATTATTGTATAAAAACGAAGAACAACGACAATTATAAAAATAGCAATCCCTGAAAGCAAAAGCATACCTTTCACAATTTTCATGAAGTTTTGTGCCCATCAAAATATTATCAAAGCACATACGACTAACGCTGAAATGTTTCGTAACATGACTTGGGGAAAATCTTGGGGATTTCCGTGAAATATTTTTGTCTCAAAAAGAATGGTCAATCCAAGGTATGAAAACCAAAAAAGAGCAAATAAGGTGACACCGCCAAGCAAAATTGCTGCCGCTTTTAAAATTTTGATCCACACTCTTTTCAATTACATCACCACTTTTATAATATTTCATCTATAATTTTTCATCAATTTAGCTAATAGAAGATTTTATGTTTGCTTACAAATAAAAAAGGTTTGATAACTAGTATCGAACCTATTCATTAAAATGGTAGCTGCGGGGGGATTTGAACCCTCGACCCACCGGGTATGAACCGATTGCTCTAGCCAACTGAGCTACGCAGCCATTTCGTTTGGTGGAGATACGGAGAATCGAACTCCGAATTCAAGCTTGCAAAGCTAGTGTTATCCCGTTTAACTATATCCCCT
>JAEZUH010000071.1 GCA_023443485.1 Bacillota bacterium
TCTCTGTTAATTGTTCAACTTCTAGATCTAACTTATCGAAGTCAAAGGGAAGACCCGAGTTGGCGAATTCTATCACCAACAGCACAAAGTTGTTGTTTTAATGCAACGATGTCTTTCATTTATTTACCTTCTCCAGTATTAGCGTTGTCAGGTTGCTTTGGATTATTAACGGCAGGTTGTTGAATGTCAACTACTTCAGAAGGATTCTCCTCTTTCTCTTTTGGTTCAACTTTCACATTTAAAAGATTCAAAACGGCATCCACTGAAGAAATTTCCAAAGTCTCTTTGAACATTCTATAACCCTCGTTAACATAGTCCTGTAAAGGGTTCACGTTAGCATAACTTCGGAGGTGTATGCCTTCTCTCAGCCTTGCCATCGCATCAATATGTTTAGTCCAGTTTTGGTCAATTGTGTGTAGAATAATTGCTCTTTCAAGTCTTTCGCCAACTTCAGGAGCCCACTCTTTTTTGCGCTCATCGTAGCGATCATGGAGAACATCGCCCAAATCAGGGCCGCAATCTTCAACAGGAGATTCGTCATATAGATTCTTTTTTATCGAACCGCTCGGCAAAAATCTTGGTTCAACTTGTTTGATGAGTAAATCACCAGAAACTAACTGTTCGCGAGTTCCAAGTGGAATCGCTTTATTGGCTAGAAAATTTCCTGTTGTGATAAACACTTCGTTCACGATATCTTTAATATCTCTTCCTTCAATTATTCGGTCTCTTTTGTCGTAGACAATTTGTCTTTGTTTGGCCAGAACATCATCATAATCTAACAGGTTTTTGCGAATATCGAAGTTCATGCCTTCAATCTTTTTCTGAGCTCCAGTGATCATGTTACTGACCATTTTCATTTCAAGAGCTTCATCGCCGAATTGTTTTTGAATCCAATCACGATATTTATCAGCCGCGAAACGTATTAGTAAAGTATCGTCAAAAGAAACATAGAAACGAGAGAAACCAGGGTCTCCCTGACGTCCACCACGTCCTCTAAGTTGATTGTCAATACGTCTTGATTCATGCCTTTCAGTTCCGAAAACACATAAACCTCCAAGGGCTCTTACTTCGTCATTTATTTTAATATCGGTTCCACGTCCAGCCATGTTGGTAGCTAATGTGATATGGCCTTTTTCTCCAGAGTGAGCAATAATTTCGGCTTCTCTAGCATTATTTTTAGCGTTCAACATTTCGTGAGGCAGACCAGCTGCAGTCAATAAAGCTGAAATTTCTTCAGATGATTCAACTGAAACGGTACCGACAAGAATCGGTTGACCTTTTTCGTGTCTTTCTTTCACTTCTTTGATTAAAGCAGCGAGTTTTGGCCCTTTATGAGCATATACATAATCAAGGGCATCGATACGCATAATAGGTTTGTTGGTAGGGATGCAAACAACCCGCATATTATAAATTTTTCTAAATTCTTCTTCTTCAGTTTTTGCGGTACCGGTCATACCGGACATCTTTTTGAATAAGCGGAAGAAATTCTGGTACGTAATGGTGGCCATTGTGATAGTTTCTTGTTTGATGGTGACATTTTCCTTAGCTTGAACAGCTTGGTGCAAACCATCTGACCACTCACGACCAGGCAAAACACGACCGGTGAATTGGTCAATAATTTGGATTTGGCCTTCACCATCGACTAAATAGTCGACATCGCGAATCATGATATAATTGGCTTTCAAGGCATTATGTATTCTATGAACTAAATCAGCAAATTCTGGATCATATAGATTTTTGATTCCAAACATTCTTTCTGCTTTTTTGTTTCCATCATCAGTAAGGTTGACAGTTTTTTCTTTGACATCGATAACGAAATCAGTGCCTTTTCTTAGTGCCTTACAAAAACGATCAGCAACAGTATATTGAGAAGCAGAGGTTTTAGCGCCTCCGGAAATAATTAAGGGGGTTCTTGATTCATCAATCAAAATTGAGTCAGCTTCGTCAACGATACAATAATGAAGTCCTCTTAAGACTCGGTGTTCCATATCAACGGCCATATTGTCACGTAAATAGTCAAACCCAAGTTCTGAATTGGTTGTATATGTGATGTCGCACAAATGTGCTTCTCTTTTTTCAGTTGTTGTTTTTTCACGAAGGTTGACACCAACGGTTAAACCCAAAAATCTATAAATTTGTCCCATCCATTCAGCATCACGTTTTGACAAGTATTCGTTGACAGTAACGACGTGGGCGCCCTTGCCAGTTAGTGCGTTCAAGTATACGGCCATTGTGGCAGTTAAGGTTTTACCTTCGCCGGTTTTCATTTCTGCGACATCTCCAGCATGTAGAACTAAAGCACCAATAATTTGAACTTTGTATGGAAATTCACCAAGTGTTCTTTTCGCCGCCTCTCGAGCAACAGCAAAAGCTTCGAACTTGATATCGTCCAATGTTTTGCCTTTAGCTAATAAATCTTTGAAATAAATTGTTTTAGATCTGAGTTGTTCATCGCTAATGGATGCCATCTCTTTTTCAAAAGCTAATACCTTACCAGCTTCTTTTTCGTATTGTTTTAGTCTTCTTTTATCGAAAAAACCCATAATTACTTCACCAACACAACTAATCGTGCCTTTCTAATACATAAATGTTTACACATTTGCCTTCCTATCTTATCATCCAAATCCACATTAGTCTAATACTATTATATAGATTAGGATAAATAAAAAGACTCATTTCAAGTACGTTTTGCTCATAACCAAAACCTTAATTTTCTTCGGTTTTAATGTTTTTATGAGTTCGATCATTCCACGAACAGTTGCTCCAGTTGTATAAACATCATCAATAATGAGTATTTTTTTACCATACAAACTATGATTATCATTTAGTCTAAGACTTCTAGTTGCCTCTTGCCTTTCTTTTGCACTTAGTTCAGCTTGCTTGTAATCAAAAGCTTTGTCAATAATGGGAAGCATGGGTAAATTCAAGCTTTGGAATATGACTTTTACATGATTGAATTCTCTCTCTTTGTCATCTTTTTTAGAAGAAGGAGCAGGAATTAAATAATAATCATGAAACATATAATGCAATTCATCTTTATAACGATTAAGAAACACTTCGCCTAATTCAATATCATAGCAACCCTTTAATTGATACAGAAACGTTCTAATATCCTCATCGTATTTGTATATTGCTAAGGCATTAATATAACCAATGCGAAATTTTAAAAAAAGGGGGTGTAGTTTTTCTTCACATTTTTCACATATACAATAATCACTTTTGAAAAAGATATGCAAATTCCAATTATGTATCGGTTTTAAGCAGATTTTGCAAATTTTTGTTTGCCCCCTCAATGGATCTAATGCACTTTTCAATTTCGTTATTATTTTCATTTGTAAGAAAAATTACCTTTCCTTCCGGTTCTTCTTTTTTTCGTCCCACTCGACCAGCTATCTGAATCAAGGAATATGAAGAATAGATGTTGTGATTTGCTTGAAAAACAATCACTTGAAGACCTTTAATGGTTACGCCTCTTTCTAAAACCGCAGTCGTTATCAAGTATTTGAACTTTTTCTCTTTAAAATCTTTAATTATTCTTTCTCTATTTTTTCTTTTGGAGTGAACATAATTACCCCCACGGATAAAAAAGCGTAAACCATCAAATAAATCTTCACAAATTTTAATTGTAGGAGTAAAAACAAAAACTGATTTTCCGTTTTCTATGTATTTTCTTATTAACCTATAACATTCAAAGATTTGCACCGCTTTTGGAATTATTAATACTTCTGGAATTGGTAGGGGATATAAATGAAATCTTGAAAAAAGTTCTAATACGTCTCCGCCTTCTTTTTTAAAATCAAAAATAAACTCAGGTGAAGGAGTAGCGGAGAGCATAATGTAGTTTCCTTTTATCGAACGATGGAAAAAGGCGTTCAAAACTTCATTTTGATAAAAAGGAAACGCATCTATTTCATCAATTATCAATAGATCAAAATAGTTTGGATAACGAAATAGTTGATGAGTTGTGCAACATATTAAATCTGCCACTAATGTTTTTGAATTTCCTCCATAAACAAGCGCAACTGTGTTTTGACTAAAAATGTTTCTAAAGCGATCGGAAAGTTCAATAATCACATCTCTTCTAGGCACAGTAAATCCGACTTTTTTGCCGTGTGAAAGAGCGAATGCTATTACTCTTAAAACTATTTCAGTCTTTCCTGATCCACAAACCGCATTTACTAGTGAATTAATTTTTTTCTTATAATTTTGAAGTAAATCATTAGATAGTCTTGCTTGATCTTCGGATAATTCGTAACTCAGATTCCAAGAAACATCTTTTTCTTCTTCCGCTATGGGAATCACTTCTTGACCACGAAAGGAAATACATTTGCGGCAGTAATATTTGCCGTTCCGTTTTCCAATTGTGTTTTGATCTGAGTTACCACATATGGGACAAATAAAAGAAAAAGCACCCATATTCATTAAGAGTGCTTTTATTAATAAAAATTGGAACTAATCTTCAATTTCTTTGATCATTTCGACTCGGGTGGCGTGTCTCCCACCTTCAAAAGGAGTATTTAAGAAGATGTCAACTCTTCTAAGAACATCTGATAGTTCCATAAACTTTTGTCCAAAGGCAATCATGTTGCAATCGTTATGTTGTCTCATAAGACGAGTAACTTCATCACTGTAGCCAATACCACAGCGAATACCTTTTACTTTGTTGGCGGTAATTGCAACGCCTTCTCCAGTTGTGCAAATGACAATTCCATATTCGCAAACGCGTGCAGCGACAAGATGCGCGGCCGCTTCTGCATAATGAGGGTAATGGCATGATTCCTGGGTGTAGGTTCCTACATCAGTTACTTCATGACCGAGCTCTTTAAGATGTTTTACGATTTCATTTTTATATTCAAGTCCACCATGATCTGAACCAATCGAAATTTTAAGCATAATTTTTTCCTCCTCTTTTTATTATATAAAGAAAACGCAGCTTGTTATGAATATCTTTTGAAAATATGACTTTTGCGTTCGGATAATATTTATCTACTATCTCTGCTAAAGGCTTCTCCATATCTTCACTAATTTCAAATAATAATAGTCCGTTTTCATTTAAAACTTCATCGGCTTTTTTAATTATTTCTTCATAAAAAAACGTGGAAGGTTTTGCTAGTAAAGCAAGGTGCGGTTCAAATTTCCAAACCTGTTCATCTATTTCTTCATGATTTTGTAGGTATGGTGGGTTAGAGATAATCACATCAACCTTAATGCCTTCTTGGATAAGGGGATCCAATAAATTCCCTCTTAGGAAAATGACTTCGGACATTTTTGCATTTCGTCGAGCTACTTTGAGACACTCATTATCAATATCAGTCCCGTAAACAACCGAGGAGGGGAAATATTTCTTTAATGTAATCCCGATACATCCTGAACCAGTACATATATCTGCTATTGATAGATTTATAGATGTGGGAAAAGCTTTTTCTATCAACAGTTTCGCGCCAATGACCAGTTCTTCAGTCTCTTGTCTCGGTATGAGAACATGGGGATTAACTTCGAAATATTGATCAATAAAATTGGCGTAACCCAAAACATATTGGAATGGCTCTCCATTTTTTACTCGTTCAATTTTTTTAATTAAATCATCATAATTATTGCAAGGCAAATCAAAGGATTTATATAAGGATATTTCATCCCAAAATCCATTAGCATCATTCAAAAGACTCTTAATAACTAACCGAGTGAGGTATTTGTTGTTGGATTTTAATAAATTAAAATAAACTTCACGATTGGTTGGCATATTATTCATTCGCCAATTTACTTGATTGGTCAAAGTGGATTAGGGCTTCGATAACTTCTTCGATATCCCCTTCCATGACTCGATCTAATTTTTGAATAGTAAAACCAATACGATGATCGGTAACACGATTTTGTGGATAATTATAAGTTCTGATTTTTTCAGAGCGTTCACCAGTACCTACTTTAAGTTTTCTTTCGCTTCCAATCTTTTCTTGTTGTTCAGCGAGAGCGGCTGCATACATTTTTGTTCTTAACATTTGCATAGCAATTTCACGATTTTGAATCTGAGATTTTTCTGTTTGGCAGGCCACTACTATACCAGTAGGAAGGTGAGTAATTCTAACTGCCGATTCAGTTTTATTAACGTTTTGTCCGCCTGCTCCTTGGCTATGATATGTATCTACTTGCAAATCATTTGTATTAATTTGAACATCAATTTCATCGGCTTCAGGCATCACCAACACTGTGGCGGTCGAGGTATGAATTCTTCCCCCTGCTTCTGTCTTTGGAACACGTTGAACACGATGGGCACCAC
>JAEZUH010000092.1 GCA_023443485.1 Bacillota bacterium
CATATTTTTAAAACAAAGAAACAAATCAAATCGATATTAATCTCATACAAGAGATAGGGGATACCATTTATGGATAAAAACGATTACTTTATTAAGCTATACAATCAACTGGATAATTTGCTTGTCAGCTATTACAAAATGCGGGATCGAAATACCTCTTTAATCATGCGTTACGCCCAGGATCTGCAACGTTCTGCTTACAAGCAAACTTATGATAGAGGTAGAAAACTTAACCTCATCCGTGTAATTAGAAATCTACTGGTTCATGACCTCGACATGAATGCGGACAGGCTAGTGGAAATAACTCCTGATTTGATTAAATTTTTAGAAAAGGAAATCTCCCTTTTATCTCACCCTCAAACAGCTTTTGACATCGCTACTAAAACTAACGCTTTGTTTGCTGTCTCTCCTATGGATTTAATTCATGAAAAAATATCAATTATGCTTCAGCGAGGCAACTTACAAGTTCCGGTCCTAGATGAAAAACTCAAGGTGGTGGGTGTCTTTTCTCCCAACACCCTTCTCCTTTACTTAAGCGAGCATCTTGGTTACAAAAAAGATTTGCGTATCGCTCAGTTAATCGACTATATCTCTCTATCAAAGCATGTCAGCGAATATTATGAATTCGTCGAAAAAGGTCTGCCGAGTGAAAAAGTCGCCGATCTCTTTGATCAATACTATAAAAAGGGCAAAAAACTAGTCATGGTCTTTGTCACTGAACATGGTAAAGAGAATGAATCTTTGCTTGGTTTAATCACTCCTTATGATGTCGTAAATCTCGAAAAAAAATAAATTTTTTCCTCATTCAATCATTGTTTTTCTATTGCGAAATGAATCTTGCATATCATAGACTAAATCAAAGGACATAAAAATATGAAAAAATATTATTCAGTCATCAAACAAAACATGATGGAATTTTTGAAATTTAAAAATTACCATCAAATGCACATCGCTTTGGCCATCTTTTCTTTCATTGTGATGTTGCCATTTATCATTGGAGCTTTTGTTATCTTTGGATTGCTATCCGTAGTATATTTCTTCTTCTACTTAATGGGGTTGCCCGCTGAATTTTTGCTCTCATTTATTAGGCAAGAAGGCAAGGATGTCAAACACGCCACTCAGACCGTAATTTACATTATTGGTTTTCCGATTATCTTCTTGTGGTATGTCTACATGTCTCTTTCAATCTTCCTTATCTATGTCGGAAATATCTTCTTTGAAATCAACCGATATTATGGTTCTCTAGCTGGCGTTCCTTTCAAAGCCAATCTTGGCAAAGCAGCCGAAACACTTGATGAGAACGCTCCAGTTGAACAATCGGATGAAAAAAGACATTTTGTTTCTGAACCTCTCATTCTTGTAATTGTAAATGCCGCTCTTTATTTCCTTGGTGTATTGGCTTATGTGCTATTTTTATACGCTTTTGGAAATCAAGTTTCTGCCAATATTTTCATTGACATCTTGTTTATGTCAGCCACTCTCTTTACGCTTATTTTTGTTCCTCTAGCTTTTGGGAGAGAAAAACAAGTTAAAGAAAAGAAAAAAGCGTCTCAAAAATAATTAGTCCAGAATCTCTCAAAATAAAACCATTTTTGATAAATAACCCGAATACAAACATTGAGTTTTTTTGATTAAAATGGTTTTTTTACCCCTTTTTTTAAATAGCATATTGTTTTTTTATTGAAAATTGAGAAGTATGAACTATGTTCATTATTTTCTTGCTATTTAACCTAAAAATAAGTAGAATGTAGAAGATAATATTTTTCAGAAATAGATCCGGGGGGGTATATTATGAAGCCAATCATTAAAAAGATTGTGGCATTTGCTGCCATAATTCCAATTTCAGTAGGTATCGGCTTAACCGTCATAGATAGTAATCCAAATGAAGTGAGAGCGACTTCAACTCTTAGTTATTCCTACAACTTTTTAGATGGAGGAAGCAGTAGCAACAGCGCTTATGCCGGCGTAAACTTGGCCACTAATGTTAGTTATGCTTCTGATAATCCTGGTGGCACTTCTGGCACAACCGCTTGGGAGGCTGATTACGCGAACTTAAGCATGACCACCGCCACCCGTCTTGGAGGAAAATTGGTTTCAGTTGTTCAAACGGATGATACAACCGCTTGGGCAAATATTAAAACAAAATTTGCTTATGCGGATGAACTTGAAAAAATTGAAGTTCTCGGGGTTGTATCTTTTGGAACATCCGGAAACTGGACAAACACTTATTTACAAAGCTCAACAAATGGAACAACTTGGGCCACTGTCGCTACTTCAACGACTAAGAGCGGTACATTAACATTTGATAATTTAACAATTGCTGCAAATTCATATTTGAGATTAGGAATCGCCTTAACCGCTTCTTCTTCCACGAATAGTGGTATGGCCTTTACTGGTTTAAAGGTTTATAAGAAGGATACTGTTTCAAAAACTCTATCATCAATTACGGTTACAACTCAGCCAAGTAATAAATCCTACTATAATGGTGACTCTTTTGATCCTACTGGAATGGTTATCACAGCTACCTATAGTGATAGCAGTACTGCTGATGTAACTTCCAGCTGTACATACACTCCTTCTCCTTTGACAACAGGAACAACCTCCGTTTTAGCGAGTTATACGGAAGGCGGGATTACTAAATCTGCTTCGATTTCAGGAATCACTGTTACTACCCCCGCTTGGTCTACGGCGATATATGCCATCACCGCAAAGAATACTTTTACAACTAACGGAACTGCCCCAACTGGTTCAAGTGCTTCATTAGTGGAAACATATGCGACATCAAAACAAATGACTAATGGAAACTCTCAGACCGTCACTTTTAATAATTATACAAATATAAAAATATCAAAAATTACATTATCTGCTCATTCCAATTCAAGTGCAGGAGCAGGCAGCCTTTCTTATTCTCTCAATGGTGGTTCATCATTTACTGATATCATTACCACTTCAAACTTTAACACTTCGGGATGGTATGGAGCCTGGTCATCATCTTATGTTGATGTTGTAAAGGATGTTGACATCACAGTAAGTTCAAGCATCATTTTAAAAGTCACCGCTTCAGTGAACTCTCTATTCGTCGAATCCTATGATATTCAATGGGAAGAAGTTGAATCACCCGATCTTTCTAGTATTGCTGTCTCTGGCACACCCACTAAAACTACTTATTACGCGGGTGAAAGCTTTGATCCAACGGGAATCACTGTCACTGCTACTTATAGCGATAGTAGTACTGCTAACGTCACATCAAGTTGTACTTATGCTCCAACTCCTTTGACTCAAGGAACTACTTCCGTAACAGTTAGTTATGTTGAAGGCGGAGTTACGAAAACAACCGCCATCAATGGTATTACAGTTGGAGCTGCCTTAGCCGAAACTGTGGTTAAATTTGGAACTGGTGCCGAAGATAATAGTTGGACTGAAAGTTCACAAAATACCGGAAGTGATTATGTTGGTCTTGCTTCAACAAGCCATTATGTCTCTACCTCAGCTGCAACTTTATTTGGCGTTAACCAAGTTCTTGATTCATCAATCTCGGTACAATTTAAAGTTGGTACCTATGGCAGTTGGCCAGCCTTACCAGAAATGCCAACCATAACAGTAGCTTTATTGAATTCAAGTGATGTTGTATTGGCCTCCAATACAGGAAGCCCAACCTTGACAGGATCAGCTGAAAGCTATGCTCAAGGTATGACCATTTCAGTTACTAAGCCAGCTAATCCTGCTGCTATTGCGAGCATTAAAATCTCTATATCGGCTGTCGGCTCGATGACTAGTGCAATTTTTATGCGCCTTCAAGAATTAACACTTTCATTCTCTACCGCAACAGTGGTGGGCAAAACACTATCCTCAATTGCTGTTACAACTCAACCAACAGATAAATCATATTACAATGGAGAATCATTTGATCCTTCCGGAATGGTTATTACTGCCACTTATAGTGATAGCAGCACCGCTGATGTCACATCTAGCTGTACATATACTCCTTCTCCATTAACAACAGGAACAACTTCTGTTCTTGCAACATATGTTGAAGGCGAAGAAACAAAAACCGTTTCTATTACTGGAATCTCTGTTTTAGATAGAACGCTAAACAGTATTTCTATAA
>JAEZUH010000057.1 GCA_023443485.1 Bacillota bacterium
CAAGCGGTCCAGATTTAACTGCTTCAAAGAAGCCTTTTTCAACTGCTGGGTAATAGTTTTTGGGAACAGCGCCACCAAATACTTCTTCCGTGAAGATATTTTCGGGGGCGGGTTCAAATCTCATATCAACCACGCCATAGAAGCCACTTCCACCCGATTGTTTAACATATCGGCCAATGGCTTGACCAACTTTTTTAATTGACTCACGGTAGACAATCTTCATTGGCTGAACAGCGAGTTCGATTTTGAAATTGTCTTTTAACTTTGCTAAAACAAAGTCGATATGGGAGTTGGAAACGCCGCCAATGAGTAATTGTTTTGTTTCATTATTACGTTTAACTTCAACGCACGGATCTTCGAGTTGTATTTTTGCCAATGCTGGTCCAATTTTTGATTCATCGTTCTTATTCTTTAGTTCAATAGCCTTGAAGATAACCGCAGTGGGATATTTAACCGCTTTATAATTAATAACTGACTTTGGAGAGGAAAGAGTCATTCCCGAAGAAACGCCTTCGAGGCGAGTAACCACAGCGATATCTCCAGCTCCAACTTCACTGATGGAATCCATTTTCTTTCCGCACATCTGAAATAGCATGCTGACGCGTTGAACACTGCCATTAACGGATACATCATCACCAGTATGAAGAACACCAGAATTTATCTTAATGAGGTTAATATTTCCTGAGTAGGGATCGACGAGAGTTTTAAAAACATAAGCCGAGAATGGTTCATCAAGACTAGTGGCGCGTTCGATTTCTTTTCCTGACTCATCAAGTGCTTCAAAAGGTTTGAGATCACTTGGTGCCGGCAAGTAGTCAACAAACATGTCGAGCAATGTTAGAACACCAATATTCTTGGAAACGCTGCCAACGAGGACTGGGACTAAGCTGCCAGACATAACGCCTTTGCGCAATGAATCGCGCATTTCTTGATCAGTGAATGATTCACCACCGAAGAATTTTTCTAATAAGGAATCATCAGTTTTGGCCACTTCTTCAACAATCGTGTTATGAAGTTCAAAGACTTTTACTTTCTTGTCTTCATAGATTTCCGCTTCAACACATTGATGCCCATCAAATTTTTGAGCTTTTAAATTGATGACATTCACGAATCCGTCAAAATCGTTTTCGTGACCCAATGGGTAAGAGAACGGAAGCGCTTCGCTTCCTAATCTTTCGCGAATTTCTTTCAGCAATTCATCAAAATTGACTCCTTCTTTGTCCATTTTGTTGACAAAGATAAAAGTTGGAATGCCCCTTCTTTTTAGTTGATTCCAGTGTTTAATGGTGCCAACTTGAATGCCCACGCTAGCATCGATGAGCAAGACAGCACCCTTGACGAAACGAGTAACACCAATACTTTCAGAAATGAAGTCATCATTTCCAGGAATATCGATAATATTTATTTTGTGGTCTTTATGTATTAGAGGAATAATAGAAGTCTGAATCGATGAACCTCTTTTTTGCTCATCAACTGAATAATCACTTATAGTGTTTTTCTTTTCAACTTCTCCTTTTGCAGGAATCGCGCCATTCACGAATAGTAGAGACTCCACTAAAGAAGTTTTTCCGCTTCCTTGGTGTCCCATTAAGACAATGTTTCGGATATTTTTTGGATCAAACATGTTATTAAATCTCCTTAGACTCTAAAATATTTGCTGTAACGGCCTTTAGTAATTAGTTGAATGCGATTATCGCGAACTAATTTAGCCAAAGCCTTTTCGATTGTCGCTCCACTAGCGGCGTATAAGACATTTTGAATGACATTTTTGCTGATAGGAGTAGAACTATCTGCCACAATGCGGAGAACTTTTTCTTCTGCAGTGCCATCAATGTTGTTAATTTCGATGATATAGTCGAGCTTGTGATAACCTTCTAAAAAGATTTTTAAAAGGAAAGTCACGTATTGAGAATAGTCATTTTCATTCTCGCTCCAACGATCACAGGAGGAGGCAAAAGCATCGATATAGCCACCAATTTTTTGACGGACAAGATATGATAATGAGAAATAGGAATCGATATTATATCCATATTTTTTCAAAAGGAAGTATAGGAGCAGTCTAGACAAGCGTCCATTGCCATGGTTATATGGATGGATGCACATAAAATCTAATAAGAAGCAGCAAATTAAAACTAGCTTATTGCATTGTTCATCTGCCGCGCAGATATTAAATTGATAAATCAAATTATCGAGAAGTTGGATGACTTCTTCTGGAGCAGCTGGCACAAATAAGGTGCGATATGTTCCATCAGATAGAATTTCCTGAATATAGTTTTGAGTATCCTTGAACTTACCACCAAACTCAGGATTATAATCCTTATACATATAGTAATGAAGGGTACTAATAAAGGAACGATCGAATGGTTGATATTTGTAGACATCATCGATAAGATCGATTGCCTGAGCGTAGCCTTTCACCATATGCTCTTGGAAAGTGACAGGGACTTTGTTTTTCTCAAAAAGCTCTTTTTCCTGAACTTCGGAAATAAAAACATTGCCCAACGCACAAGAAGCAATAACGCCACTTCGGTAAGCAATGCTTTGTAATTTTTCCAGTTTTTTAAGTTTTTCAACTGAAAGAGTTTTTCCCCGATACATTTCAATAGGATTGACTAAAGAATTGATTTCGGGCTTTGACAAGCTCAAAACAGTTCTTTTAAGATCGAACATTTTCATTTTTCTTATACCTCTTGTTGATTTAATTATGAATGATAAACAGGTATAATTCAACACTTATTAACTATTTTTGTGCAAAAAATACCTAATTAAATAAAACACCATAACATTTTAGGACATAAGAAGTTACTTTTTGTTTCCTTCTATCAGATTTTATTGCTTTCAAATTTCAGTCAATAAAAATTTGCAAAAATTCAAATAAAAAGGCTTCCAGTTGGGAAGCCGTGCTCTTCAGTTTCTATTGTATGGTCTACTAAAAAATTCTATTAGTAGAACTCGTAAAATTATAGTAGCTTTGATTACATTTATGGTTTTAAACATGCAATTGGAATAACATATACACCATCTTCTCGCTTGTACGCAAATGCATCGCTTGCAGTAATAACAGCAAGAAATGAAGGTTCATTCATTTTTTCCTGATCAATTTTATCTTTTAGTGCTTTTAGAGTTAGAGCTCCTTCATTAATTAGTTTTTCTCCACCTAATTTAACTTCAATTATTCCCCATCTACCATCATTCAAATGTACAACTGCGTCTGCTTTTAAACCTGATTTATCCCGATAGTTATAAACATTCCCCCCAACAACTGAGTATATATTTTTATTATCGATGCTTTAACAAAAGCATTGTGCTCATATAATTATTAAATTTTAGGAAGGTTTAAATACATCTTAAACGTTGATAAACTCTTTAGAATAACCATATGGATGGTAATGATTTATTTTTGTGTCAAATCAATTCAACAAAAACATGAATAATTTAAAAATAAAAAAAACAGCTAACAAGTAGCCGTTTAATGTCAAGTGGGGCGAGTAACAGGAGTCGCACCTGCCAATGTCTGGTTCACAGCCAGATGTGTTAACTGCTTCACCATACTCGCCATGTATGCTTACAGCGTTTATTATAATAGCAAGAAAGAGTTTACTTTGTAAAGCAAAAAAGCGATTGCCATTTTTTCTTTTTATCTTCTTTATTCCTCTATATATGCACACATGAAGCGAATAAAGAAAAAAAGGAATCAA